>JAFVWA010000174.1 GCA_017501885.1 Clostridia bacterium
AAATAATGAAAACTAAAAAACAAATGTTAGCAGCTATACAAGATTTAAAAGCAACAGTCGAGGGGTTTAAACCTACCCAAACAGTTTTAAACGAACAAATAATGTTATCAAAAGAATTAGCAATTGACGCCCAGGTTTCTAATAGTGAGGTATACGACGGAACTATTGGCTACCATACCTGAATAATTATTAATCAATGAGCCAACTATTTTGCTAATGTTTTTAAATATGAAGCCGACCAAATGAAGCATACATTATTTATAAACAGAGCCATACGTTATGCCTTTATCTTTGGTTATGTTTGAATTTGAAATAATAACGGTACCCCAGAAATAGTTGGAGCAAGTGAACGCAACGGTAAATGGTATGTATCAGTTATTAAAGAGGAGTTTGATAATTTAGAAAAAAGTGATAGTTATTACAAACGTTTAGAATACAATTTAGAAGTTGACCCGAAAGATTTATACCGTTATAAATTTGATACCTTAGGGTTTTCAGCATACATAATTTTAGGGCCAGTTATCAAAGTAGAAAAATTAGTATCAAAGGCCTTATATAACGAGATATTAGTTTTACCTACTCGTTTAATACATAGTAGCGAAAACCCCGACCCCAATAATAGAGCCGTAAAACAAATATTAGGTTTCAAGTCCCCTATCTTACATAAGTTCGCCGACGGACAAGATAAGTTCGAAGGTATGAATTTATCAATTACCTCATTAGAATTATTAAGAACTATTGAATATACTAAAAATTACTACTACGATTTATTAGGGCGTAGAACAAATACCGACTACAAAGCCAGCCATTCATTAGACGCCGAAGTAGAAGCCAGCCAAATAAGTTTTAGAATATTAGAAAGAGAAAGATATTTACACCTTAAAGCATTTTTACAATGATTTTCAAAACAGTTTGCGACAAAGATAATGTTAGAAAATGCTATTAATGATTATCAAAATGTTAAAGAGATTGAAAAAATAAAAGTTGAGGAGAAAGAAAATGAAACTATCGACAATTAATATTACCGAATGAGTATCAGTTGTTAATAATATAACATTTCAAGAGGACAACGAATTAAAACGCCAAGTTTTAGAAAATGTTTTATCAGTTATTTATTGAAAAAATTATAATCGTTCTTTTAGAGCGCATTTAACTACCAGCTGAAAAGAGTTTTTACAATATTATTTAGTTTCTAATAAATTAAAAATTGATTACATTTTATCAACTCAATATAAAGATTTCTTGGCCGCAGTATCTACTTCAAGGGGACAAGATACAGATAATTCTTTTAACATTGATTACTACGGGGGAGAAGGACAAACAGGTAAAGCAACCGGGGAAGTTTCAAGCGAAGCAAGTTCAATAAATTTAAAAGATAAAGCAAGAAACTTTTACGATATTTCACATAACTCAATTTTTAGATTTTTAGTTAATTTATTATTTGATACATTTATTGAAGGGGAGGACTGAAATGAGATTTTATAAGTCGCGAAGTTCTATCTGATGGAATAAAG
>JAFVWA010000175.1 GCA_017501885.1 Clostridia bacterium
CGCAAAGATAGAAATAATTCTTGTTATGAAAATCATTATAATAAAGAAAGTAGGACTAATTGTTGTAATGCCGGCAACGAAGCACAAAACGTCGTCTGGAAATAAGGGAAATAAAAACATAAACGTTAAAACCACTTTATCTTTGCCCTTTACAATTTGAAGTCCCCTTTTTAATTCGTTTTCACCTACTAGCCACTTTGCTACTCTATACCCAAAAATCCTACCAATAAAATAAGAAACGATAGATCCTAATATAATACCTATACAACTAAAAATAGCGCATTTTAAAGGACCAAAAAGTAATACTCCAGCGCCTACGGTAATAAAAGAAGGTATTGGCAATAAAACAACCTGCAGAAATTGTAATAGAATAAAGATTATAACGGCAAAATTGCCGAAAGAAGACACGTAATCCCTTAAGTCGTCTATAGAGTCAACCTTGTCCAAAAAACCAGTTATTTTAAGAATATAAAATAATAAAACGAAAGCGAACAACAATACTGATGTTATAAATAATAGTTTATATACAACTTTCTTGTTTAGATAGAAAAAAATTATAGCAAATATAGTAACGATACTTGCGACAGCTATTAATAAAATAGAAAATAACAACTTGTTTTCATAGAAAAATCCATGAGAAAACGTATTTAAATACAACTCTCCAAACACTATGATCACCAATCCTAGAAGTGATAGCGCAGTTACGTTAAATATTTTATTAAATAAATCATTTCGTTTATTTGACATAATAATATTATACTCTAATTTTCTAGTTTTAAGTATTCATTAACTGCAATTTTATCGCATCTATTATTGTATTCGTTATCAGAGTGCCCTTTTACTTTAATAAAATTAACTTTATGAATATTAATTAATTCATCAAGATCTTGCCACAATTCAATATTTTTAACTGTTTTTTTATTAGAGTTTTTCCAATTATTATTCTTCCAATCATTTAGCCAATTTTCATTTATTGCATTAATAACGTAAGCTGAGTCACTATACAAATCCACCTCACAAGGCTCTTTAAGCGCTTTTAATGCATTAATCACGGCAATTAGTTCCATTCGATTATTTGTAGTTGATAATTCGCTTCCACTTATTATCTTTTCAACACCTTTATAAATTAATATTGAAGCAAAGCCACCCTTTCCGGGATTACCACTACATGCGCCGTCAGTATAAATTTCTACTTTTTTCATAAATTTTCAAGTTCCCCTGCTCTTTTAATACAAGCAGTAACAGCATGATCTATACTTTCGCTAATCTTCTCTTTTTCAAACACTTTCATGGCTTCAATGGTAGTTCCACCTTTGCTACAAACTGCGTTAATTAATTCATCAAGAGTTTTGTCAGAGTTATTGATTATCATTTTACCACTACCTATCATTGTATTAACAACTAATGATAAAGCATCGTTATAAGATAGTCCATTTTTCATTCCACTATCAACTAGTGACTTAACGAACAAATAAAAATAAGCTGGAGAACTACCACTAATCCCCGTTACTGCGTTAAGATTTACTTCTTCTGTTAATACAACTGTAGCAATAGAATTAAAAATATTAGCTATAAAAGTTTTATCTTCCTCATTATCAAAATCATTTA
>JAFVWA010000176.1 GCA_017501885.1 Clostridia bacterium
AAGAATCGCAAAGGGGTATAAAATGAAAGACGCAAAAACTAGAGTTTTAGAATGATTAGTAAACGAGGCTAACGACGATCAAATAGAAGGCTTAGTTGAGTTAATAGATTACGGCGACATAATGGCCGGACTGGAAGGGCTAATACCGGACGACTTAGAGGACTTTTTAGACGAAATAAGAACTGAGGCGGTAGAGAACTACAAAGACGAAAACGAGGAATAGAACAGAACAGAACGGAACAATAAGAGGACGAAGGGGACGGCAGATAAGGGGCATAAAATGAGAATAGAATTTACATTACACGACGAAAGAAGCGGAAGGTCAAAACTATATAGGGCGGCAGATTGTAGCGAACTGGCCGAGATAGCAGAACAATTAGGTTTAAAAAAAGAAATTGAAGCGTTGGGGCATTGTTGAAGTTGAAACGAGGGGGAAGTAAGGAACTATTACGGAACTGAGGAGCGTAGATACGACGAGATAAGATTAGCGCCTAAATTAACATTAACAAGGTTATACATTTGAGAATTAAAATAAACTAAAAGAATATCATAGGTGGAGGAGGTCGGTAGTTATGAAAGGGTCAAACAATGAAATATAAAACATTTGAATTTATTAGAAAATGCGAATTGGTGGACTATATAGCAGATTATTATAGTCAATTAGGGTTAGCCCTAAGCGACGAGGAATACGATGAATTAGTTAGCATATACGGCGGCAGAGCAAACGAGGAATACGAAATAACTAAATTTAAGGACTTTGGAATTTACCGGCTACCAAACGGCGACTGAAAAATTAAAAGAAGGGCGTAGCCTTTCATTCTAAAACTAATAATAAAATTTTTAAACAAATTAAATAATATTTGATAAAATATAAAAATATAAGTGGTCGAAGGGGTCGGGAGTTGAAAGGAACAATATGCAAAAAGCATTTAATACATTTAAAAAAGTTAGTGATAACGTACAAGAGTTAGACGTTAAAGAATTAAATAATTATCAAAAACAATTAAAAGCAGATAGAGCGAAAAATACAAAAAATAAATTTCAAGATTTAATCAATGCTAATAGAACATTTAAAACATTATTTATTGAACCAAAAAGCTTTGTTATGGCAACAGAAAAAAGTGTAATGATAAATTTATTTGGACTTAAATTTTTTGTGCCCCAAAATATGGCAAAATTAAATGAAAAAAATAAGCAAGGTAAAACTTATTCATCAATTACAATTAATAGAGAATGAAATTATAAAGTTTGACAAAGTCAAAAAGTTTCTGAAGGGGTTTACGAAAATATTAACGAACAAGAAGTACCCGGAGATGAAATAATTAACTGATTTTATGATAATTTAAAACAAGAATAATAAACTAGATAAAATGGCGGTGCACGCGTCCCGGGGAGTAGATATAATTATCGAGGGTGGAGACGCAAAAAGGAATATATGAAAAAGAAAAAACCAAGATTATATTACGTATTGCACGTAGATAATAAATTGATATATGATTATTCTTTAATTAAATTAATGGAATATGCGTACCTACATAATTTAATTACAGAAAGAGACCAAGAATTAATTAACAGGAAAGGTTTTCAATGACAAAGAATGCCGATTGTAGATTATATATTGAGGTCGCAGTTGGTGTTTGAAAAAATAACTATTGTTAGAGAAATACCGTTAAAGTCAGATGAGTTTATACAGGAATAGGGGAGATAATGGAATTAAAAAAAATTAAGCCGTGCGTTGATTGTAATATTATTTATAGTCGTTGTATATTTTGTTATGAGGAAATGGAAATAGCGGAGTTAATGGAGGAATTAATAAAAACATTAGAACAATTACCGAAAAGTTGCCAAAAAAATAGAATACAAAAATTTATTGAAATGACTAATCTTAATATATTAGATAATAAAGCATTTAAAGAGTGTATATATTGCCCTAAGGAGCAAGGCGATGAATAGTTGATACAAATTAATAATTGAGTGTCCCGAGTGCCGTATGAGCGTCAATTATTGTGCTAAATGTAAACTGATTATGAAAAGGCATACAAAGGAGAGAAAATGAAAATAAATAAGAGAATACCAAGAAAGTTAAAACTAGATAAAAATATTTTCCCGAGTTTAAGAGGAGATTATCAATTAGTTAAAAATTTTAGATATT
>JAFVWA010000177.1 GCA_017501885.1 Clostridia bacterium
ACCGCAAACAAGTAAAAGAATTTAAGGAAAATTTAGATGAAAAGGAGAAAGAAATGCCTGAAAACGAAAATCAAAAAAAGAAATGGATAACCGTCAAGGTTTCGCATAACGCAATGATTAAGGAAATGCCAAAGCATTTGTTTATGAAGATGCCACCTAACGGAAAATACGGCGATTATACCTATAACGTTTTTAAGAGCAAGGTAAAAGATTCTACTCAGCTTGTAGATATGCAGAGTGATAGTAGAGAGATGTGTTTTGAACTTCTCTATGCTGAAAACGAAACGATTACTTTGAGCAATAGAAACGGAGAAATAAGCCTTACGGCAGAAGAGTTTAAGGACATCGTTCACGGTACGTCTGATAAGGACTATCCGAGAGAAGAAAGAAGCGATAACCGAATTGAGATTTCCGTTCCAAGAGATGCTTTGCGTGGTATGTACGAAAAATCTTCTATCTTTGCTCTTCCTAATTCTTCGGAATATGCGGGCTATTCGTTCTATTTGCCTAATGCTCTTTTGGAAGAAGATAAGGCAACGGAAGAAGGCAGAATTATGATGCGACTTCCCGAAGATTTTGTTGTAAGGGCAAAGGAAAGAAATACGGAAAACGAAGTCGAGCTATCAGCAAGACAAATCTATGATGATATGCACGATACGGACGATTTGGACTACCCACCGAGAGAAAAAGAAGAAACGGCAAAAGCTGAAAACGGTGGTAAGAACGATTGGAAGAGCGTGAAACTTGCCGAAAACTTGAAGATTGCTCAATACGAAAAGTCAACGCTTATGCGTATGCCGGACGGCAATTATGAGGGTTGTGTATTCTACGTTCCAAACGGTATGGTTGACCTTTCTGATAATGCTGTAACGCTTAATCTTCCACCTGACTTTACTATCAGACTTAAAGACAATCAAAGCGGCGAAGAAAACGAGTTGAGTGTTGACGAGTTTGTAAAGGAAGTGGACGGCAAAGGTATTAAGACCTATCAAAAGCCGAGCGAAACAAAAACGGACAAGTTCTCTCAAAGAAAGGAACTGCTTGATAAAGCAATTCCCGAAGAGATGAAGAACCGACCAAATTGGGTAATCGTAAGAACGAAAGAAAACGAAGAAACGGGGCGACTTGAAAAATATCTTGTTGATTGTCATACGGGTAAGTTTGCAAGAAGTGACGATTCTTCTACGTGGACGAACTACAACTCTGCGTGTGAATACGCAAAGGAAAACGGCGGTGTAACGCTTGCCTACGCTCTTGACGGTAAAGACAATATCTGCTGTATCGACTTGGATAAGTGCATAGACAAGGACGGCAATTATACCGACCTTGCAAAAGAAGTGATGAGAAAATGCGGAAAAACGTATATAGAAACTTCTTTGAGTGGGAAAGGGTTGCATTTCTTTGGTACGACAAACGGTATGGACGTAAGGACTTTTTCAAAGGACGGAGATATGGAATTTTACCAAAAATCTCACTTTATCGCAATGACGGGCGATGGCGCAGGCTATCAACGTTTTGAAAGCTTTGATAAACCCGATATGAAAGCTCTTATTGAAAGTAAATGCGATAGGCGAACTGCTTTTAGTGGAGTGGGTAAAGGCGTTGAGGGACTTTCATCTATGTCTGACCGTGACGTGGTGGAAAAGGCTTGTAAAGCTAAACACTGCGAAACTTTTAAGGCACTTTATAATGGACAAGACTTGCAAAATAACCATAGCAATTCCGATATGTCGCTTATGAACCGACTTGCCTTTTGGTGTAACGGAGATAAAGAACAAATGCTCCGCATTTTTGCAACGAGTGGCTTGTTCCGTCCTGATAAATCTCCCGATTATTATGAAGGTACGGCAATCAAAGCAATTAAGGATACGTCGGGACGATTTCAGCCAAACACGTCGAACAATAATATTGCAAAGAAACCGCCTGTAAACAATTCGGGTTCGAGTTTTGGTAAACGTTAAGGAGAATTTATGAAAAGTGAGAATATTAGAGATACCCCTATAAATCTTTTTGTTCCCGATGGGTACGAATTTGAAGAAGTTTATGATACCGATGACAACGGTATGGATATGGGGAAACCTGTGATTGAAGAGGAGGTGACAATTCACTTTGGAAGAAAAGGAGAGAAATAGAGCTTACGAAAAACTAACTCCGCAACGAAAACAAATCGTTGATGAGGTTATCAAGAATCTTGAAAGTGGAGTGGGTTTGTGGCAACCCGGTTGGAGTATGCCGGGCGTTCCTGAATCAGCTATTACGGGCAAAAAGTATCGTGGTGTAAACAACTTCCTTTTGAGCGTTATATCAATGCAAAGACAGTATTCAGATCCCCGATGGGTGACGTTCAATCAAATGAAAGAGAAAAATTGGACTTTCAAAACGGACGAAGAAGGTAAAAGTCTTGGCAAAGGTGCAG
>JAFVWA010000178.1 GCA_017501885.1 Clostridia bacterium
CCATTTTCTTTTGCAAGTTTATACAACCGTTTGCAACAACCGAATAAACTTTACAAATCTCACTTTCTCTTTCTTTTTCTGCTTGTTTATAAATGGGCTTATCAAAAGTAGTTTTCAAAAGATTTTCTCTAACCCAAGCGGTTACCACGGTGGAATATGCTACGTCTAAACCGTGAGATAAGTAAGGATGCCCGTCAACTATGCCCGTGATTTCAAAGAAGTGAGAAAGGTGGTGTTCACTTCCCGAAGCAGGTCTTGAACTTCCTGCAAAACTCATGAGTATACCTATAACTACAAGTGCTTGCATAAGCGACTCTATACTTTCGGCATTTCTCATTAATAAACCGTCAGAAAGACTAACTACTTTTTCAATTTGTTCAAAGGTTAAATTATATATAAAAGGACACAAATATTCGCCCGTTATGATATTGCTTATTTTCCAGTCATTAAGCGCAGAATACTTACCTATAACGTCACCATAACCCGCTTTAATCATATCCATTGGCGCATTACAAAGAACGTCCGTGTCTGCAACGATTGAAAGAGGCAAACCTGCTTTTACTGTTTCCTTCATACCCTTTAATATCATTGCCGCACCATCGGAAGCATACCCGTCCATAGAGGGCGCAGTTGCAACGTCGACGTATGGAATTTTATTAAAGTGAGATACATATTTACAAAGGTCTTGTATAACACCCGAGCCGACTGCTAATATAATCTCAACACCTTGTAATGACTTCTCCACAGCCATTATTGCACTTTCGTCTGGAACGAGAACTTTTGAACCGTCAAAAACAACTTTAGTAATTTTTTTATCACTAAGCACTTGTTCTACTTTTTGCCCAGCAACTGCATAAGTATTTTGGTCTGCAACCATTAAAATATTATGGAATTGAGCGCAAATTCCTTTTAATCTATCGATAGCGTTCTTTTCGATGTAAACTGACTTAATCGCGCAGTCATGCCTTTTTCCACATTCACAATCGATACCTGTTAAAAGTTCATTTATATCCATATTTCCACCCCATATGTTTTATTGCTTTTATTATATTATGAACGAGCAATTTTGTCAAAATTTATTGCTTATTTTTAGTTATTTGCTCACAATCAAGCAAATAACCAAGCATTCAAGCAATTTAATTAGTTCAATTTATCAAACTTTTTTATGTAGCAACTATACTATTCACCCAAAAAATCATTATAAAAAACCCTGCAATAAGCAGGGCTTAAAAATTATTTACTCTTTAAGTTGTCTAAACGAGCGTTTGCGTTTTCAATTCTTTCATTAGCTTTGGCTATTTGTTCGTCGCGTTGTTGTTGCATTAATTTTTGGCGAGTTTCTCTTTTACCCATAGCTTTTGCTTCTTGAAAAGACGCTTTGCTTTCAGCTTTAGCTGCAGCAAAATTTGCCTTGTCTACTTCGTGTTGCGCTTTTGCATCTGCCTTCATATCAGCAAATGCGTTTTTGAAAAAATTTTTAATTCCCATTTTATTATTCTCCTTTATCTTCTTTATTTAAAAGCTCGTCTGTCAAACTTAAAATCTTTTTTGAATATTTATCTTTTCTTTTAGCTAACACTTTTTTGTAAATAAAATAGTTAGCGCTGCAAAGGCCTATCCCAAGCAAGCCTACTCCAATTCCAAGTGGCATTGCAAAACTTAACCCAGCGCCTATAACTTTCATTGCAAAACACATACCTGTTCCCAAAATTAATGAACTTGCACTTCCAAAAACATATGCTCCTACTTTTGCAGGAAGTATTGCTTTTTTGTTGAGTTCTTTTAACTCGTCCAACTTTGTTGTTTGCTTTTCAGTATACTCGCTCCTAATTTTTTCAATGTAATTTGTTTGATTCATTTTTTTATTCTCCTTTCGTTTTTTACAATTGCATTATATGACGTGAATATTTACGTTTAGCAAAAAATAAGTTTTTGTTTTGTTAAAAAAAGTTAAAGTTTTGTAAAAATAAAAAAAGTTATCCGTTTTTGGATAACTTTTTAGTTATTTTTTAAGAAGTTCTTCAGTAAGTTTCAAAATCTCGTCACCGTATTTTTTCTTACCCTTTTCAAAATAATGATTGTGCATTGGATATGCAATACCCATTGGCAAACAACCGACTGCCATTAAAACTATACCCCAAAGAGTTATATGCCATTCTAAGACCATCGCAAGGCCAAGCCCGAAAATTAAACAACCTATAATACCTAATACTAATGCCACTATAGTTGCAGAACTCTTAACTTTGGCATCTAACTTAATAAGCCTTGCCATTTTGTCTTGACTATTTATTGGCTCGTTAGAATATTTTTTTCTTATGTTTTCTATTTGTTTTCTTTCCGCTTCTGTAGGCGCAGAATAAACGTATTCAAACTTGTTATTTTTTTCTTTTTGTTGCATTGTTTTTCCCTTATTGTTGTTTAGATTTTTTCGAAGAACTTATAATCATATTTATACCGAGCGCCACGGTTATAATACATACAACGCTTCCCGTTAAAATATTTGCAAAGGCATACCCCGAGCCTTTCGAAAACTCGTGGAACATTGCCGTTTGTAATGCAAAAATCGATACGAGCGCGTCTGCCAAACCTATGTAACGAACGGCTTGAATAGTTACGTCTGTTTGTTTTTTAGACTTAACTACGTTAATTATAGACATTACTATTTTGTAAAATGAATATGCCGCAAAAGCAAATATCGCGAGTCCTGCATGGATAAATGCTCTGTCTAATTTTATAATTTGAGCAATTGGAACTGATAAGGTAAATGGAATTAACGTTAGAATAATCCCACACGACCTATACTTCCTTATTTCAATCTGTTCTCTATCAATGCTTGTAACAGGCTCTTTACCCTTTCTCTTATGATATAAAACAATACCACTTCTAAGAGCAACTAAAATCGCATAATATCCGGCAAGGAATATATACCAATAAAAGGCATCTGTAATAAAAGCCAAAACTACGTGCAATGCAACGTATGCGATATTTATTATAAGAGAACAAGTTGCAAAAATAATCGTTCTAAAACCATATTGGTCAAGCATTCTTTTACCAAAAGTGGTCTTTTTGACTAATGCAACCGTTTTGCCTTTAATCTTTGGGGCGTAAATCACGATTAAATAAACGCTATACGATAAGAATAACGCAGCAAACATATAACTTGCGTAAGATAAAATTTGCCAAACAAGGTTACTTGAATTAATTATAGCAAGAGTTATAGCGCACGCGGAAAAAATAAGGGTAAAAATAAAAGTTAAAATAATAAGCCACTTTTTTGGGGTTTTAATCTTTTGAATAAAAGATAAAAATACTTGTTTCAACTTTTAATTCTCCTTTAACGTTATTTGAAACTCGCTACCTTTTCCTAATTCACTCTTAACAGAGATTTCACCGCCTAAAAGGTCGATAACCTTCTTAACAAGCGGAAGCCCAAGCCCGTTACCTTCTGCAGAATGAGAAGTATCGCCTTGATAAAACTTTTCAAAAATATGTTTTCCCGTTTCAGGGGAAATTCCAACGCCGTTGTCTTTAATCTTTACGATAGCCAAATCGCCACTTTTACATAGGCTCACCTTAATCTCTCCGCCTATGCCCGTAAATTTTATTGCGTTTGATAAAAGATTATTCCAAACTATCTCTAAATACGAATGCGAAGACTTAATATTAACTTCGTCTAATTCACAATTGACAGAAATATTTTTGCTTTCAATCAATTCTTCAAAATTTATAACCGCTTCTGCAAGCATATCGTGAAGACTTACGTTATCTATCTCTAAATTAAGTTGTTGGTTTTCGAGTTTATTAAGTTTAAGCATGTTCGTAACGAGCGCGGAAAGGCGTTTTGTTGCGTCCATAACCGTATTTATATATTTTTTCTTAGTATCATTATCCAAATCGTCTTGTAATAAAAATATATAATTTTGGATAATAGCAAGCGGAGTTTTTATTTCGTGAGAAACGTTAGAAATAAAATCGGTATTGACCATTTCGCTTTTTCTAAGTTCATTCGCCATAACGTTAATGTTATCTTTTATAACGTCAAAACTATTATACTTTTCGAGTGAATGCGTTGAAATTAGTTTAACTGAAAAATCACCGCTTGCAATTCTTTGTGTTGCTTTTAATATTTCTTCAACGGGATTTTCTACTGAGATTTTTCTTCTTATAAAATCGCAAAAGGAAAAACCAAAAGTAAGCATTATGATTGTTATTAGAACAACGGCAAAAATAACGCCTGGTTTACCTTCTGATGAATTACTGATGCTACTATATACTAAAATGGATATACCTGAAATACATGCAACTGTTAAAAATGGAATAACGAGCATTAAAAGGTATTTCCAAAAATTAAAAGGTTTTTTCATTACTTTAATACCGCCTTGTATCCAAGACCGTGAACAGTTAATATTTCAAAACCATCACACACCGACGTTTTATCTCTTATCTTTGCCATATAAACGTCAACCGTTCTACTTGTTGCTGATGAGTCATAGTCCCAAAATTCATCCATCAATGCAGAGCGTGTGAAAGTTTTTTTAGGGTATGATAAGAGTTTATATAAAAGATCAAACTCTCTTGCTGTAAAAGGAATTTCTTTTCCATCAGCAATAGCAGTTCTCTCCTCAGAATTCATAACAAAGTTCCCTATCTCTATCTTTTTATCCGTCTGTATTTTTGCCCTTCTTAAAAGAACGGCAACTTTCATCATTAAAACGTCTATATCAAAAGGTTTTGTAACGTAATCGTCTATGCCAAGCTTATATCCATATAGTTTAGAAGGCTTATCGTCTTTTGCCGACATAAATATTATTGGGGTGGTTTTATCGGTAAGGCGAACTTTTTCTGCTAATGTAAAACCATCCATTTCTGGCATCATAATATCAGTTATTATCATAGAAAAACTGCCGTTATCAAGTTGTTTTAACGCTTCAACACCGTTAAAGCACGAAGTTACTTCATATCCATTATCTCTAAGATACGTGCTTACTAACCCGTTCATTGCTTTATCGTCTTCTACAACAAGTATTTTAATCATTTTTCGCCCTCCATTGTTAAAAGTATAAGATATTATGATGTTCTTAATGTTTATAAATTGTTAAAGTTTTGTAAAATTTGATATTTTGCTGTATAAATCACACTTAAAAATCAAAAACGGTTCTAATGAACCGTTGATGTTTATAAGGTTGCAGCCATAACGGCTTTTATTGTATGCATTCTGTTTTCTGCTTCGTCAAATACTATTGATGCCGAGCTTTCAAACACTTCATCAGTTACTTCCATGCAATCGATACCGAATTTATCGTATATCTTTTTACCAACGGTAGTTTTTAAATCGTGGAAAGCAGGTAGACAATGCATAAATTTACAGTTTTCGCTTGCATTATCCATAAGCGTTTTAGTTACTCTATAAGGAGTTAATTCTTTTATTCTTGACTCCCAAACGTTTTCACTCTCACCCATGGAAACCCATACGTCTGTATAAATAACGTTTGCATTTTTAGTCGCTTTAATTGGATCTTCTATAAATTCTAAAATAGCGCCCGTTTGCTTTGCTATTTCCTGACACTTTGCAATTAATTCTGGATTTGGGAAATACTTTTTAGGTGCGCAAGCGACAAAGTGCATTCCCATTTTTGCAGCGCCTACTAAAAGTGAATTACCCATATTAAACCTTGCATCGCCCATATACACGAACTTTATGCCTTTTAGATACCCAAAGTGTTCTTTAATAGTCAAAAAATCTGCAAGAATTTGAGTTGGATGCGATTCGTCGGTAAGACCGTTCCAAACGGGAACACCCGCATATTTTGCAAGGTCTTCAACTATCTCTTGACCAAATCCACGATATTCTATACCGTCAAACATTCTGCCCAATACTCTTGCAGTATCTTCTATGCTTTCCTTTTTGCCAA
>JAFVWA010000179.1 GCA_017501885.1 Clostridia bacterium
ATAGTAATCAGTCTTTTCAGAGTTCATGTAGTCGCCTACTGCTCTCTTACATTCGATTGGAATTACAAGTGAGAATACTTCACCGTCATTATTAGTAACGCTTACAGTTGCAGTCGTTGAGCCGAGTTTACCCGTGCCTTCGATTTGGTTTGTAGTTGCATTATATGTTGCAATTGAATTATCGGCAATTTCAACAGTAGGAATAGCAGTTGTGTTTTCTGCTACTACCTTAAAGTCTGCGTTCTTACTTGTCAAGCCGTTTAACGTTTCAACTGCACTATTATAAATAGTTACGTTTGAAATAGAGTTAAGACCTAAAAGGTCAGTTACGTAAAGTTTAACTTCACCGATTACCTTAACGTTAATAGTTTTGGTAAGAGCAGGAATATTAGAAACCCCGTCCCATGAAGCCTTTACGGTTAAATCGTAGTTGCCTTTAACTGCGCCAGCAGTAACGTCAACAAAAGCAAGTCCATTTTTCTCAACAACTGAAGCGGATATTCCTTCGCCTGCTTCAACCGTTAAGGTTGCGTTGTTGAAAACTTTGCCGTTAAACAAAACGTATGGATTAAAGCCATAAGTAGTGTTTGCAGGAACAACGAAAGTGTTATTTGCAAGGTTATCGATTACCAAAGAAGGCTTGTAGTTGCCATGAGTAACGTTAACCGTGCATTTTGCCTTAAAGTCGTTAACCTGAGCGGTAATAATTGCGCTACCTTTTGCATTAGCGGTAATTTTACCAAGTTTATCTACTGATACAACGCTTTCGTTAGAAGAAGAATATTTAACGGTAAGGTTAGAAGATACGTCACCCTTTCTAACGGTGATGTATTTTTCTTCACCAACTACTACGTCGATAGTAGAGTTTTCAAAGTAAATTACTTTGAAAGTTGTGTTATCGTTAGGATCTTTGCCTGGCTGGTCAGGATTCGTCCCTGGATCGTCTGGGTTTGTGCCTGGATCATCGGGATTTGTGCCAGGGTCATCAGGATTTGTGCCTGGATCATCGGGGTTTGTGCCAGGATCGTCAGGATTATCCGGATTACTTGGGTTTGACGGAGTGTTTGGGTTTCCGCTACCCGTATCATCGCCACCACAATCACATGCAAAGAACATGCTAAAGGAGAACATTGCAATGATTGCAAGAATTACTATTAGAAACTTCTTAATATTTTTCATTGTTTTTTCCTCCTTTAATTATGCATTTAATGGTGAAGTAACGCTTGTTACGTATCTGAATTCAGCATACTTATCAAGGTTTCTTTGAACTCTCGCCTTGAAAGCTTGATCTTGTTGAGTTGAAAGTTTTAAGTTTTGATTATATATAATGTATATCGGTGAGAACACTTCAAGTTCTACGTTATACTCTATTCTATCGTATTCATCAGGATCAGTTTCTTTAAGATATGCAACTGATGCTAATGCTTCGTCAGCTTTTTCAATCCATTGCATTAATACTGCAAGATCCCAGTTGAAACGATAATATACTTGGTTATAGATACTAAATCTATCATACATTTCGCATCTAACGGTTTCGTTGTGGTTGAAAAGTCTAATCATGCGGAACATTTCTTGCATTAAGCCTGAAGCATCGCCAAATACAGCGTCAAACCAATCGTCCATTAACTTGCCTGAATCTAAAGTAGAGTCATAGCAGAGTTTTGCGTTGATATAACTGATGAGAGCGCCCCAAGTTGAAGGAACGTTTCCGTGAATGTTTTCAGAATAGTAATAACTTCTACCACCAGCGAGATAGTAGTTAAGTCCCTTGGTGTTATAGTGGTCAAAACCGTCGTAGAAATACAAGTGTTGGTTAACGTTGTAGTTATACATGAAGTAACCGATTTTGCCATTTGCAACAGCAGCCCAACCATCAAAAATATCTTTTGCCCACTTATTGTCTTCTGCAAAAAGACTTTGTTGGAAGTCGGTGTTGATGTTTGCATACTTAATACAAGTATTAGGGTGCATTATAACTGTTTCATCAATAGGAACCCATTCGCCAGTTTCAATGTCGAGTTTTGCGGGTGGGCTTTCAGTTCCAAGGTAAGCATAGTGACGGATTTCAAAGTCGTCACGTCTATATTTTTCGTTACCAGGAAGTTGCATCCATTCAACAACTTTTTCTGCTACATCGTTGTTAAACTTAACTTGTAAACCTGAATCTTTATATATTGCTTTTTGCTCTGAACACTCATCACATACACACATTTCATGTGCGTCGGTATTAGTGAAGTCAAAAGAACGGCTATATGGATATTCTTCAGCAGGTCTTTCCATAAGCGCTCTCTTAATACATTCTGCAAGATAGCCTGTCATGAGCTCGTATTTTTCAGGATCACCGTGTGCAGTATAACAAACTTGCATACCACCAGTCATATACCATTCGGGATATTTGTCGCCCCATTTCTTATAGTCAAATACCAAACAGGAGTTATGTCCACCTGGTTTACTAAGACGACCATATTCTTCAGGAGTTAAATCTTCTGCTTTACCTTCGAAAATTTCGCTTACAGGAAGCCCTTGACCAGAGAAAGTTCTAACACGTTGACCATAGTAGTATCCGCCTTCAGTTGGGTGTGGATATTGATATGCCCAGTCAGAGCTATATACGAACGCAGATTTTTCGTAGCCAGAAGTTGGTTGATATTCGGTATCTGGAATATCGAAAACCTTATAGTTACGAAGTTTTAAGTTTGTTACGTTTTCATCGTAAACTGTTGTGTTTGCTGAATATGTTTCCCAGTTAAACGTAATATGCAAGAAGGTATACACCATGTTAAGTGTTCCTCTATCAGTATTACCAACAAGGTAAATGTTGTTGTCAACAGTTACGATTTTACCACCGTTAATGGTGAGTTCGTTTCTTGAATAATCGATTGCTTTTTCCGTGCCATCTAAAGACTTCAAAAGGCTGGTTTTTCCTAACGAAATATAGTGTTGGTCAGCCGAGTGAGTAGTTACTGGAAGTTCGGTATCTACAAGCATTTGAAGAACTATATTTGTAGAAGCTTCAAAGAATTGTAAGAACTCTTTTTTATAGTTATTAAAGAGACTTTTATCAGCTTCTACGGTAGAACCAGGAACAACTAATTTGTATTGAGTTGCACCGTCTTTAACAAGCCATTTGTCTTCCGTTTCGGGTGAAGTATAGTCGTGTTGACCATAATGAATTAATCCGTCATCATTGTCTTCATAGTCGTCTGTATCAACAACGTTTTTACCATCTTCGTCATCTGGTTGGGTATCGCCAGCGCCGTTATCGCCGTCATAGCCACCATTGGTGTTTTGGTTTGTGTTAGAACCCGTTGTGTTGTCGTTTGCTACTCCGCCTTCGCTTCCACAACCTACTGTTGCTATACACATCATCATTGCGAGAATTAGACAGATTACTCTGCTTATCATACTTTTCATTCTTTTCATCGTCTATCCCCTCCTTTATTTTACAAATATCCTGTAGCTTGCTGTCGCTACGTTGCCTGAACTGTCTTCTGCGTAATAGTATACAACGTATTCTCCCTTGTATTCTGCCGTGAACTTTAAGTCGTCTATTTCGCAGTTGTTGTCTATTAAGTCATACATCGTGAAGAATGGATCAAATACTACTATCATGAATACCATTTCTTCTTCGCTGTCTATGTTATCCGTCAACGTGTAATCTTTTGCTGTTATGATGTCTCCTAAGTTTGCTTCGATTACTGAGTATTCGTTGTATCCGCCTTCTATCTTGATTTCTGGCTTCTCTTCGTCGATTATGTTGATTTCATACGTCGACGTCGTTCTCTGTTTGTTTTGGTCTACGTATTGATACGTTACCGTGTATTGCCCTATTTCACTTAGCGTTACTTCGAAGTCTTTGGTTGCTGGCGTTTGATTTTCGTATGATAACACCGTTCCGTCTTTTGCTGTTAATGGCTGTGTCGTGTTATCTGCAAATACTCTTTCTGCTAATACGATTATCTTGCCTTCGCCGTAGTATGCTGGGCTTACTACGTCTGTTCCCGTTGCTGCGCTTATCGTTAACTCGGTGTTTACACTTTGGTTACCCTTTAATGAATCATCAAATGATATGCTTGGCTTACCATTGTCTCTCTTACCATTGTTAATCGTTACGCCTGCCAACAAGGAGATTACTACGCCTGCTTTTGCGTCTGGCGTTACTTCTTCTAATTGAACGCTTACTAACACTCTGTCAGACTTGAAGTTGCTTACCCATGCAGTTGACGTTCCTAACGTGTTGTCTGCAAATTGGTTTCTTGCTACTGAGTAGTTGAATGAGAATACCGTGCCTATGAACGCTTTGGTTATCGATACTTTCGTTCCGTTCTTTAATCCAAATGCCGTGCCTGAGCCTGAGTCGGTGTATTCTACACTTACTGAATTGCTTTGATCTAAGTAATCAGTTAAGGTTATCGTTAACTTCTTGAAATTACGCATTTCTGCCGGTATTTCAAAGTTTAAGCTCATGTTCTTTAACGATAATACGTTGATAAAGTCGATGTTTGCTGTCGTTAATCCGCTGTTGGCTACGAATGCATAACTCGTTCCGTTGTATGCTTCTGCTGTAACGTCGCCTTGGAAGTATTGGCTCATGTTTAATGAGTTGGTCTTATCAAAGCCTGTGTCTACTACTGGTATTACTGCGCTGTCTTTGTTTACGCCGTTATACGTATATCTGAATTGAACGCTTGTAGTTGCTTCTACCTTTACTGCTTGATAATCTACGTCTACCCAATCGTTATCGTCATATTTTACTTGATAGCTTACTTCTTCTAATTCTGGGTTGAACGTCTTATACGTCTTTACGTATACCTTGTCTAACGAGTATTTTGCACCCTTTACCATATACTTTGGTAATGCTGGGCTTAACCAATCGAATTCCGTGCCTTCTACAGTTTGTATTTCATAACTGTATTCGCCACTTTCAAATATGTCTGAATATTCATATACAATAGTATACTTGCCCACGTTCTCTAATCTTAATACGGGGTTTGCTACGTCTATTGCTATCTTGTTTTCTTTGTCTTCGCCAAAGTATGCGTATGCGTTAATATCTACATACGTGTTCTTACTTTCTGCACTTACTGCTGGTAACGTTATTTCTTTACCTGCTTCTTTGCTTCCAGTATAGTCGTTTGGTATGAACTTAATTAACTTGTTGTCGTTTGCTGAACAGTCAATACAATTGTATACTACTACTTTTTCACTTACGTTGCCAAAGTCGTCTACTGCTCTATACGTTACTGTATACTTTCCAAGGTCTTTTGCTAAGAACTTGTTGTTTTCTACCGTTACGTCTACGCTGTCGTTGTATTGAACCTTTACCGTCATCTTGTTGCCTGCAAAGTTTACGTCCTTTACGTCGTAGTCAAGAACTTTTACTTCCGTTCCTTTTGCTACGTAAAGTCCGTTGTCTTCTTGGTCAAGACTTACGTCTACTTTAAGTTGTGGCGCTTTGTTGTCTACTGCTACGTTATTGAATAACGCGTCGCCTGCCATGTCGCCAATCGATGCGATTTCAATATCTACCGTTGCGTTTTGACTTACGTATTCGGTTGCGTATACCGATACGTATACTTCACCTGTCGTGAAGCCTGCAAATGCGCCTTCTCCGTATACTTCGGGTGCGTCGATATCATTGATTAAGCTCTTCTTGTAGCTTTCTGATCCCGTTTCTTGTCCTACGTATACTTGGTTGGTCTCTAAATCATAGAAAATGTCGATTAGTCTACTATTTGCTGTAATCGCTCCAAGATATGGATATCCACCTCTTTCGTCATACGTTACAAAGTATTGTGATCCGTTTACTAATCTAATTTCACCTTCTCTACTGTCTCTACCAAGGTTGGTGCTGAGCGCTCTTACTTGTTGTCTTGCTGCGCCTGCTGCGTATGCTGGCATTTGGTTTGCGGTGTTTTGGTTTACGAAGTATTCTAACCTTACATCTACGTATACGTTGTCGTTGTATGCGTCAGTTAACCTTACAAACACGTTTCCTGCTTGCTTTGGCGTTACTTCACTTCCTTCTTCACCTACTGCCTTTTCCATTGACCATTGGTATGGTAAAAGTGAGATAACCGACTTGTTTAAGCCTGTTTCTCTTAAATCTACTGGAGTGCTCCACTTGAATACGTCTGTGTATGGTAAATTTACGTGGATACCTTTATCTGCGCTATCCTTTACCGTTGTTAACGCGTCAAGCTGTTCGGTTACTGTATACTGAGATGATACGAAACTGGTGTTTTCTACCTTGATCGCTTTCTCTACAGATACTTCCTTGCCTTCTACAGTTGCTGTGTATACTAATCTATACAAACCGATTTCTTCAAACTCGTATTCTGCATCTGCTACTTCTACGAGTCTTCCGCCAGGTGTATACATGTATACCGTCTCTGCAGGATATGCCGTTCCACCTACAGTGATTTCTCCTGCAGGAACGTCTAACGCTGTGCCTACTAAATAACTGGATTCTATAGTCACTCCGCCCGTGCTTAAAGTAGGTTCACTCGCTCTTGCTCTTCCGCCGAAGAACATTACTGCTGATCCTATCATTAAGGCTGTTGCGACTATCGCTAATACAGTTATTACCCTGTTCCTTAATTTCAACATCATTGTTTCTCCTTTTCTTGTTTGGTGTGAAATTGTTTGTTTTTTTTACTTGTTCCAATAAAATATTATAGATATTTTAACCTGTAAAATGCAGGTTTTTTTGGGATAAGGGGGATTTCGATAAAAACTCCTAAAAACCGCATTTTGGGTATAAAACGCCCATAGTATTTCATCCTTGCATTAATTTTACAGGAAAATTCAAAAAAAATATATCAATATCTTGCTATTTGAAAAAAACTTTTAAATCGATAAATCGTTAGTGTTTTACAAATGATTTGAATGATTTTGATAGTGTTTTAGTAAGCGTATTTTGTGAAATTTTAAAAAAAGTTAAAACAAGTCAATATTTTGATAAAACCGTATGTTTTTTAGAAGTTTCTATGGTTTAAAAAAGGTAAATGATGCAAAAAATGAAAAACAGCACCAGAAAAGGGGCTGTTTTGATAGGAAAAATGCGTGTTATGAGATACTTTCCCCTTTGTCGCTTTTGCGACACTTAGAATGACGATATTGACGGTATAACAAAAGGCTCGCGATTCGCGAGCCTTTTAGTTTATAAGATTTAACTTATATTTAGTTTAGTTTTAGCCGATAACGTTCATGCTTGGAACACCGTTGGTTATGGTCCATAACGTGCTATCCCAGCCAGTGAATGTGTTATTTGCTGCGTCTGCTTGCATTTTTTCAAGAGTTGTGTATCTCTTAACTCCGTTGAGAACGCTTATGCTGTAGTTGTAATCAGGAGCATTGTCACCATAAGTTTTCTTATTAGAGTCTGTGATAATCCATTCTGAACACTTATAGGTTGCTTGGAAGCCGTTTCCTACAGTTACGTAATCTCTTGTGTTGCCACCGAGAACGCCGTCAACGTATTCTGCATCACCAATGATATAGTTGAAACGTGTTCCTTGCGCATGAGTTGTTGCGCTGCCGTCTGCTCTTGAAATGATGGTTGCAGACGAGCCAGTTCTTCCTGCGAGATATGCAGGAACTCTACTTACGATATAAACTTCGCTAAACGTTGCAGAGTTAGATTTCCAGAAAGCACCGGAGTTAACGTTTATAGTTCCACTGTTATCTTGAATGTATACTCTATTAAGTGATGACGTTGCATCAGAAGTATAGTATAACAAGCTTGATGCAGAACCACCTGGAGTGCTCTTATTTATAATCTTAACGTCTTGAATCTTTGCTTCATTAACTAAGCAATAAGCAAGGGCGCCCGTGTTTGCAACAACAGAGCCTGATTTTGCAGTTGTGTTATACAATGCATCGAAAGTTACGTTCTTAATAGTTCCATTATTGACAAACCCAAACAAGCCATATCCCGTTCCACCATTCCAGCCAGTTACAGAAAGACCTGAAACTGTATATCCTTGACCATCAAACACACCAGAGAAACCAAAGCCTGAAGCCTTTAACATAGCTGCAGTTACTTGAGTTGGATTAAGTGCTGTTCCTGAAGCCATACCACTAAAGATGTACGTAGACGCATCGATATTATCAACAACTACATAGTAGCCATCTTTAACAAAGTCGTCACCTGCATAGTTTAAAGCACTCGATACAATTTCTGGAGAGCCAGAAACTTTTAACACGTTAAGGTCGGTTGCTTCGTCGATAATTGCGTCTGCTGCCTTAACGTTAACTATCCAAGACGCACTATCTGACATTATAGTGATAGAAGTTTGTGCCCAAGTAGATTGCTTGCCGAGATCTAAGCCCATTACAGCGTTAGTATCGGTTACGTTAAGTGCATTGCCGTTAGCGTCTGTTGCACCAATTAAAGTTACAGCATCAACACCAAAGATAGTTGCTACGTCTACAATACCAAAGTTAGAATCGTAGAACTGACCGTCATGCGCTGAGAAGTAAAGTTCTTCTGCATATGTTTTAGCACCTTCTAAGATTGTCAATGGAAGCGTCCAAACCTTAGAGCCAAGAGTTACGGTAATTACAGCTTCGCCCGCTGCTTCAGCAGTAATGGTATTTCCGTCTAATGAAACGAATTCTTCACCGCTTGTTATAGCGATAGAGTAAACGTTTTCTACATTAGTAGCGCCTAATTTGAGAGCGATATCAAATGAATCGCCTTCTTGCATAGCCATAGGCTCGCCATCAATTATAGAATCACCTGCATATACAATAAATTCACCGTCAAGAGTTCCTTTTAAGGTAGGAACGCCGTTTACTATAGCCCAGTATTCAGAATTCCAGCTTGAGAAATCGTTAGTAGCTTTATCTGCTTGCATATTTGCAAGTGACGTATAACGAACTACTCCACTCGTAACGTTTCTTGATATAGGATTATCTTTACTATAGGTTACTCCACCTTCGGCTGTAGTTGCAGTATATTCATTAAGGTTATATACTGTTGTGCCTTCCATAACGATGTTGATATAATCTCTTGTTACACCGTCAACCTTTGCTGCGTCAAAGTTTACAGTTAGCCAATTAGACGCGATATTTTCTGCAGTTTCACCTTCTCCTACTACAGGTGTAACGTAACCGCTTGGATGACGACCATTAACACTTAAGCCCATGTTTGCAATTACGTATACGTTAGATAAGGTTGCCTTTGTTGAAGGTATGATGTAGTTACCCCAAGTGTTAGTAGCTCCCTTGGTTACACTAATCATAGCATTAGAAACTGAAGATGAAGCATCTGCGCCATGGTAGAGCATTGAGCCACCTGCTATTGCATTGTTGTGGAAGTTGATATCAACGTTTTCTATGCTACCACCATTTACCATATAGGTTGAGAAAATGTATTTAGATGATTGATAATAAACAGTAGAGCCTTCTGCATTTGTATAGTAGTAGTTAGAAACGCCAGAAGGAATATAAGTACTATAGCGACCAGAGAACAAGTTAGTAAATCTAACGTTCTTTACTGTTCCACCGTTGATTATCGGGAACAAACCACTATGGAACGTTCCATCAATAAACATTCTGTCAATGGTATGGCCTTGACCATCAAACACACCTGATAAACCATAGTTGGTATCAGCAACTGCTTCCATAGAAGCGACGCCAAGTTCTTCACCAGTATTGTTTCCACCAAGATCGGTGTGGTGTGAATATGCTTTCGCATCGATGTCTTTTACAAGAACGTGATAGCCGTCCCATACAAAGTCGTCGCCATCATAAGCGAATGAATTTTCCGCAATAGTTGCCGTGCCGTTAAGTCCAAAGTATTCAAAGTCAGCAGTTTCGTCAATGATTAAATCTGCACCAAGTATACTTAATTTATAGTTACCTTCTGCGGTTTCAAATACAATATAGGTTTCTGCCCAGGTATCTTGTTTACCAAGGTCTAAGCCCATTATTTTGCCATCTACAAGATTTAATTTGTTTGCTTTTGCATCATATACGTTAGTGATTTCTTTATCAAATATTTCTGTTAAAGCGATAACGTTAAATTCTTCATCATAGAACTGACCATCGTGAGCTGAGAAATAATATTCTTGCTCTAAATCGGTAGGAGTTGCTAAAATATTTAAGGTAAATTGCCAGCTTTGGTCTCTATAAGCAACTTTGATAGTTGCAGTGCCTGCTGCGGAAGCGGTAACGGTTGTGCCGTTTATAGAAACAATTTCAGAACCACTTACTGCTGCAATCTCAGGAGCAAAGCCAACTGATGCGCCTTGGTGTTCAACTGCTACGTCGAATTCAGTGCCTATATAGGAACCAATAGATTGACCTGCAATAGCTTTTCCATTAACGAAAGCTGAGTAGTCGCCAGATAGCGTGCTTCTAAAGGTAGGAATACCGTCTACGATTTCCCAAACGTCTTGATTCCAAGAAGAGAAATCGTTGTTTGCCTTATCTTCAGTCATTTTAGCAGTTGTAGTATATCTCTTCAAACCAGTTATAGTAGAAATATCATATGTAGATCCTACAGCGTAAGTTTCGCTCTTGTAAAATACTGAATACGTGTTAAGTGAATAAGTAATATCGTATCTACCTGCCGCATAGAACATATCAGATTTTCCGGAACTTTTAACACCGTTTACAAACTCAGCGTCTGAAACAACTCTACATAAACTCTCGTTTTTATATAGTGAGCCATCTGCATTATAAACAGCACCAGCGGTATCTCTTCCCCCACCAATTTCTGCATAGTGGGCAGATATCATATAAGAGTCGGTAACGTTAGTTAGTCCACCATAGAATATACTGCTTGACGCGGCATTTGCAGCGTGTGAAATAGGAACAACGTAAACGTTATTTTTAAAAGTAGTATCGCTATCCATATTATGAACAACAAAACCGGATGCGTAAGCACCTGCTACGTCTTCACCTAAATAGAAATAACAGTCTTGTATAGTTGCACCGTTAAATACACCGAAAGCAAGGAATGCGCCCGTAGATGAAGCCGTTTGGTTAGGATTATAGAAACCTGTGTTTTTAAGCGTGCCACCATTGATATAACCAAAAAGACCTATATTGTTACCGCTTACAGAAGCAGTTGAAGTGTAGTTTTTAATAGTGTAACCACGTCCGTCAAAAGTTCCCATTAAACCTTGGTTTCTTATAGTGTTTTTTATCGTTGCACTCCAACCTCTTGAAGCGATGTTGTATTTTGATCCAGAGGTGTGGTCGTGTAGATATCCTTCACAGTCGATATCGTTTAAGAGAACGTAGTAACCATCATACATAAGATCGCCAAAATCTACTACCAAAGATGCTGCATCGTTGGTTGGGCAATCAAGGTTAGTTCTTTGCTTGAAAAAGTCAAGATCAGTAGCTTCGTCAATAGCTAAGGTTACGCCTACGAATTCTTGTTTGTATACGTCACCAGATACAGTGTCTAAAATAGTTAAGTAGTCGCTGCATGTGCCATCAGTTGTTACTTTCGTTTGAACGCCTGAAAGATTTACTACGCCGTCTGCATATAAATCTGTTACTTCTTTTGCTCCGTAGTAGATTTTTGCATTTTCCATTGGTATTGCATTATCAATTGGAATTACACCCGTTGCGTCGTAGTTTGAATAGAACGTTTCTTCTGCTTTGAATTCTTCTGCTACTTCGTTATAGGTGCCTGGAATATACCCTACTAAGGTGTTATATTCTGTCGAGCCTTCTGCTACGATATCTTGAAGTAAATATGCTAATGCTACGCCTTGTAATGAACGTGACGTGTCATCTGCTTCACCGTATGAAACGTATTCGTCTCCATTTGCTTGTAAGCCTTTTACAAATGGACGAACTTCTAAGTTCATTGCGTATGCTTGTGCAAGATATGCTTTTTCTTCTTCAGCGGTTAACTCGTCTTCGCCCTGCTCTATTAATTTCGCATTCATATCGTTGATGATTTCGTCGTAATAAATTGCATATGGAAATACGTATTCTGACGTTTCTTCTTCGCCGAATACTAACGTTCCGCCATACGTGAATGGCGTCCATGCATATTCATTACCTTCGGAATCTGTTCCACTTGGACGAATTTCTAATCCAGC
>JAFVWA010000180.1 GCA_017501885.1 Clostridia bacterium
ACTAAATTTTCAACATAAAAATAAACGAGTGGGTATAATCCCACTCTATTTTTATATTTTTTTCTAATTATTAAACTGACGGTTAATAAATTAACCCACAGTATATTTCAATTCATAATGATTACTTCTATAATAAATCTATAATGTCTTTTACTGTAAAAAATAGTAAATATTATGGAAGAAAAAAACGATTTAATAAAAACTAACTTTTCAGGATTAAAACCCTTTGTTCAATCTAAAAAAACGACACTGGAACAAAAAATCGCTGACCATAAGGCTTGGTTGCAAACATTAAATAGAGAATATCCAAACGAAAATCATCCCTTTAAGGTGGCTGTTTACATTAGATATTTTAATCAAACCAAACACGAAAACTATCTAGATGTAGAAAAGCAAGATATGTTAGATAGAATAGAAAGTTATCCACAGTGGGAATTTAAGGGCTTTTACGTAGATACAGGTGCTAAAGCGCCTGCTATGGAAAAAGCTCCAGAATGGTGTCGCTTACTTGAAGATTGTCAAAACGGGAAAGTAGATTTAATAATTACCCGTAAAGTGTCAAGTGTATCAAGTGATATGATGGAATTGACTTTCTTGGCTAGATATTTTGCAAGTCTTAAACACCCCGTTGGAATGTATTTTATTTCAGAAGATATATTCACTCTTGCTTCATACTACAGAGATGATGGAAAAGATAGAAATAATTTTTTCCCTTCTCCAGACTGGAAAATGTTACCTGATGATGAAGACATTAAAGGACTAATAGAATGAATAGACGTTTAGAAAGAAGAAACAGAAAAGCAAAAGAATAAGCCGAAACACGGGCAAGAATGAGAGTTGACATAGACCCTGAAAACTATGAATATATTCCAGCGGAGAAAGAAACTGATTACTATGATAACGACGTTAATCAAAGAGTTGGCATTTACGTTCGTGTTTCAACTGATGATGTAAAACAAACAACTTCTTTTGAATTACAAAAAATGTATTATGAAGATTTTGTTAATAAGCACCCTAACTGGACTTTATATAGAATTTACGCTGACGAAGGTATTAGTGGAACAACTACAGACGGAAGAAAAGCCTTTAATGAAATGATTGCTGACGCTAAAGCTGGAAAAATGGATTTAATCATAACTAAAAGCGTATCACGTTTTGCAAGAAATTCTTATGACTTTATAGGTGTTGTAAGAATGTTAGCAAAACTCAAACCCCGTGTAGGCGTTTTCTTTGAATCAGAAGCAATCTTTTCACTTAATGATGATGCTCAAATGGCGTTATCTTTTCAAGCGACAATCGCAGAAGAAGAATCGCATACACGTAGTAGAAGTATGGATACATCTATTAGAATGCGTTTTGAACACGGTTTACCCCTTACCCCTGAATTATTAGGTTATATACAAGATGAAAAGGGCAAACTGGTAATAAACCCAGAAGAAGAACCAACAGTAAAACTAATATTCTATATGTATTTATACGGCTATTCAACAAAACAAATTGCTGAAACCCTTATAAAACTAGGTAGAAAAAGTTATTTAGGAAATGACGATTTGTGGACTTCTAATGGCGTAATACAAATATTAAGAAACGAAAGGTATTGTGGCGAAGTATTAACAAGAAAAACTTGGACTCCCGATTATCACGACCATAAATCCATAAAAAATAAAGGAAAAAAGCCACAAAGTAGATACTATAACCACCACGCACCAATTGTAACAACAGATGATTTTATTGCAGTTCAAAGATTACTAGACAATGCAAGGTTTAGGCACAAATCCTTTCTTCCCGAATTACGAGTTATAGAAAGTGGAAAACTAAAAGGGTTCGTTACAGTAAATCCTAGATGGTCAGGTTTCAAATATGAAGATTATTATAAGGCATCACAAAGCGTTTATCCACAAGTTGAAAGCAACGAAGAAATTATCACCGAAAATCAAGCATTAAGTGAATATGAAATAACTGTAAATCGTGGTGATTTTGACTTGCGTGGATTTGAAGTTACACGCTCCGAGTTTTTTGACTCTGTGAGATTGCCTGCTGTTGTGTTTTCTGAAAATAAAATTAAGTTTAACACGGAAATAGTTAGAAAATTTAGAGAA
>JAFVWA010000181.1 GCA_017501885.1 Clostridia bacterium
CGCGCTCGCCCTTTTTCATTTGCCTGCAAGTTTTTATATACTAATTCTACATTTAGGTCTTCTTTCAATGATAATGTATCAACAGGAACAGCAACTTTTTTTACAATGACCTTGCGAGGTTTCTAAACTGCGCCGAATACGATGATCACGTCGTTTCCGTCATCTTCAACCGCTGCCGAGTATCCCACCGTTCCTACCACTTTATAGAATGCAAGCTCGGAATCCTCTGCGATATAACCCTTTGCGAGCATTTCCGCTTTAATGCTGTTGTAATAGTCTGCTGCCGTAGTGTTTGCTCCCGAAACGGTAACCATATAGGCACTCACGTTGTTTGCGGTAAAGGTCTGCGCGTTGTAAGTTCCTTCGGGAAGATTCACGTCCACGCCGAACACCTCGTCAATTGCGTTTTCTATCGCATTTTCTTCAGTCGATACCGGCATATCCTGCACCTTTTCTACTACTTGTTCAAGAGTAGGTGGAAGTCCTCCGCCTCCGCCACCGCCCGTGTTATCTTTACAAGCGGCGAGTGAAAATGCCATCATCAGCGCCATCATCATTGATATAATAAACGTTGTTTTCTTTTTCATTGTCGCTTATTCTCCTTATTTTTTATATATAATGTTTTGAATTTTTTATTTGGTGTCTTTTGTATATAACTTTCAAGAGCTACTCGCCTTGTGTGTTTGGTAAGTCATATCCGTCAAAAGAGGTCACCGTTTCATCCCATTCGGTGACTTGACTCGTTCTGTCTCCCGAAATAACTTTAAGGATTAAACCCGTCTGAGCGTCTGCGTAATATTCGTTAATTATACTTTCGCCTTCAAAAATATATTTGTTCGCCGTTCTGGTTAACACGGTAGCCGTTCCGTCCGCTTGATATTCAGAAAACATTGAATAGTCTACCATAAACGCAAACGCTATACTTTGAACGATACTTTCAGAAGTGGTCGTATACCTGTTATTGCCCATATAATCATAGTATCCCCAATTGGTGCCGTAATTCCAATCGTAGAGCGTCCATGTTTGCGTAGCTTCATCGTATTCCGAGAAATATTTCATTACAACGATTCCGCCACTTCTATATTCACTATAATAATCGTTTCCGATTTTTACGGCGACCATCGTTATACCGTCATCGTTATATACGACTTTTAAGTTCTCGGGAACGTTCACTTGCGGATTCCATACTTCCACGTATTCATAGGCGTTTATTTGGATTCTTATCCATCCGTTTCTACCGTCGATTTCAAACGTATAAACGATATCGCCAATCACCTTTCCGAAAGACAACGTTGCGTCTTCGCCTTCGTATCCTGCGGCTACCATCGTCGGTTTTATAGAATTATAAAAACCTTCTCCCGTCTGCTCGGTGTTGTCTATCGTAACAACGTAATACGAATAAGTTTGGTTTCCCATAGAACCGCTTCCGTCGCTTGAATAAATTCTTTCTGCCGTCGGGAAGGTTAAGTCAATTCCAAACGCATCTTGTAAAATATTATCTACTTCGGCTGCGCTACTTCCACTTGGCAAATTTTCGAAATATTGATATGCACCGCCTACCGTCGTAACCGAGGTTATCGGAGCAACACCGCCACCACCTCCGGGTGGAAGTCCTCCGCCACCACCTCCGGGTGGAAGTCCTCCGCCTCCGCCCGTGTTATCATTACAAGCGGCGAGTGAAAATGCCATCGTCATTGCCATAATTATTGATATAAATAATGTTATTTTCTTTTTCATTTAAGTTTCCTCCATAATAAATTAAAATTTGTCGTGGGGGTTAAGGTTCTTTTATTATTTCATTGTATTGTTCATTTCTCCTACCTCCGTAATTAAAAGTCAAATTATTTTATCGTTTTGCACAATCAATACATAAGTCCTCGTCTTCATCCATCGCAAAACATTCGTCACAAATAATTCGTCCGCAGGAATTGCATTGATTGAATCTTAACCTTGCTTCCAAATTTGCTCGCTCTAACGCCGCATCGTGCTCTA
>JAFVWA010000182.1 GCA_017501885.1 Clostridia bacterium
GCAAGATTATAGACAAAATACTTTCGCTCGGCGGTGTTGCTATCGTGACGGCAGACCACGGCAACGCTGACAAAATGGAAGAAAACGACGGTTCACCCTTTACTGCACACACCACGAACAAAGTTCCGTTCGTAGTGGTTGGAGAGCAGTTCAAGGGTAAAAAACTTCGTGAGGGCGGAATTCTTGCAGACGTTGCGCCCACCCTTCTCGATATGATGGGATTGCCCGTTCCTGCCGAAATGAGCGTAAAAACTTTAATAATGGATGTAAATGTCAAGAAATAATTACACATTTATAGAAAAAATTTTTTAAGAAATAGAGCTTAAACACGAATTAAAGACATTTTCGGGCGTATCATAACCCAAAATGCCACGGGGGTAAGCATTCAACCAACGTTCGACTTCGGCGACCTGTTCAATGCTTACACGACTAAAGTCCGTGCCTTTTGGGAATTTTCTACGAATTTCCCTATTCATACGTTCATTAGTTCCACGTTCACTACTACAATATGGATGACAGTAATATACTGTCGTCCTTTTTTTATTTCCGTAACGTGAACGTTCCATTGCCGTATAATCGGAAAATTCTACGCCGTTATCTACCGTTATTGTTTTAAAAATTTTAGGAAACAATTTACCATATCGGTGTTCAAGAAGATTAAGACACTTAATAACTGAATCAGATTTTTTATTAGGCAACTTAAATATTATTTCACGACGGGAAAGACGTTCTGAAAGACACAATAACGTTGCCTTTTTCTTTTTACAACTTTCAATACAGTCCATTTCCCAATGACCGAACTCCGCACGTTCATAAACAGATACAGGGCGCTTTTCAATACTAACACCACGGGGAAGTTTTTTAACGGTTACTTTTTCGTTTTTACGTTTATCTTTTTTTGCATACGGTAAATGTTCCATAGATAAACGCAAAAATACACCACTACGAATATAGTTATACAAAGTTTGAACACATATAGTAGTATTGAAACATAGCCCTTTCTTTTTAATTTCACCTAAAACGGCGAGCGGAGTTAAGCCGTCATCTACAATACGTTTTTCAATATAATCAGCAAATTCATAATCATTACCGAGTTTAATTTCAACGCCGTGTAAACTCATATTCTTTTTATATAAATCCTGTGCTTTGTTTGGACTGTATGATTTTATATGTCTATACTTTTTGCCATACCAAAAAGTATCTTGAACTTTTATATGATCGTATTCACCACGTTTAAGTTCGTTATATATAGTCTTAAAAGAACAACCTATTTCTTCTGCAATTTGTCTTGCTTTATATCCTACTTTGAATAAGGCTTCTATTTGAAGTCTTTTTTCCCACGTCAAATGTCTAAACTTTCTTTTCTTACGTTCCTTTTCCATATTAAATTTTAACCCCTTGTATCGATTAAATGTGAAAGGGAACGGGCGACACGGCTAAACCGCCTAGTGGTCGGCCCGTTCCTTCTTTCGTGCATTTCAATCGGTATTAATTTATAACGGTTGCTGTTTAGCAACCTTTTTCTTTTCTGCGGTATGGATTTGTGGTATATGCAATTTTACAGTCAAAAGTTCCGCAAATCCAGTAGGTTTGCACTGACTTTA
>JAFVWA010000183.1 GCA_017501885.1 Clostridia bacterium
AACACAGAAGTTAAGCTCACCAGCGCCGACAATACTTGACTGGAGACGGTCCGGGAAGATAGGTAGTTGCTGCATCCAAACAAAGAAGAACCATCAAAAGATGGTTCTTTTTTGTTGCAGCAACTACCGTTTCCCGTCCCGGCAATCGTTCCGATTGCGTCCGGGAAGAAATCGCTATCTTTATTCAAGATTTTTGGCTGTTAGTTATTGGAAAAAACAAACAAGGTTAGTTAGTCCGTAGAAAGTGATATGTCGCTATCGCGACACATGGTAGTTGCTAAAAGGAATTGTTTATATTTTATTGATTATATGAAAAAACCACTCAAACGAGTGGTTTTTTTATATTTCGGTGTAGGTGAAGATTGATTTTTGCCTGAATGCACTAGGAGACAGTAAGGTGTATTTCTTAAATGTTTTACAAAAATATGATTGGGTGGAAAATCCACACGCATATGCAACGTCTGTTAAGCTCTTTTCGTTTTTTGAAAGTAAGTATTTTGCGTGCTCAATCCGTGTTTGCTCTAAATATTTTTGGGGCGAAGAGCCCACAACGTCGGCAAAAATATTCAAAAAGTGATTAGGCGAATAACCTGTTAGTTCGCCAAGTTCTTTTAACGTAATCTTTTGGTTGAAATTTTTCTTTATAAACGAAATAGCTTTTTGAATAAACTGATTTTCTTTCCTTAAAGAAAGGTGGCGAACGTTTTTGTTGCTTTTTTCGTCTTTTTTTAGGTGATATATCAGTTCAAGTATTTTTGCAGAGGTAAAATAATCGTTTTGCAAATCGGAATTTTTTACAAGATGGCGAAGCAGCGATTCAAATAATGGTTGATAGGTTTTATCGCTAATCAAAGTAAAGTATTCTGGCAGAGATAAAAGTTCGCCGTATAGCGGATTAGTTTGTTCTATTTTTAGGTGCAAACAATAACACTTAAAATGCAAACGGCTATAACTTTTTTGAAAGGGTTTTCTAATAACCAAAACGTTGGGAAACAAGGAGCATTTTTTATCGTCAATATAAGAAACCGCTTTATTGTCGCACGAAATTATGTAATCAAATTCAAAACAAACAACTTCTCTTTGTGGAGATTTTGCTTTGTTTGGTAATTTTGGTAATTCTTTTTTGCTATCAAATAGCCCGTATTTTATAATTTTAAAATCTAGCATTGTGTTCACCTATAATAAAATTATAAAAGATATTTAGTTAATAGTCAATATATATCGTAAGATTTTACAAAACAACAATACAATTTTTATATACAATTTAATTTATATTTATATAATAAAAAGTGAAACCAATAAAAGAGGTGGTTAAATGAAAGTAACCGACGTAAAAACGTTTGTTGTAGATTGTTTTAGAACAAACTGGGTGTTTGTAAAAGTTTATACAGACCAAGGCATAACAGGTGTTGGCGAAGGCACTCTTGAATACAAAGAAAAAGCACTTGTTGGTGCTATTGAACACATAAAGAATTATCTTATAGGCAAAGACCCTTGCCAAATAGAAAAGCATTTCCACGATATTTATCGTGACGCATATTGGAGGGGCGGTGTCGTGCTAATGAGTGCGCTTTCTGCCGTAGAAATGGCACTTTGGGATATACTAGGCAAGTCGCTTAACGTTCCTGTTTATCAACTTTTGGGTGGAAAGGTTAACGATGATTGCCGTATTTATATCAATGGTTGGTTTGCCGGTGCAAAAACTCCAGAGGAGTTTGGCGAAAAAGCAAAAGAAGCTGTTAAAAAGGGCGTAACGGCTATGAAGTGGGACCCTTTTGGCAAAAACTACTTGCAAATTTCCAACAAAGATTTAGATACGGCGCTTAAAAATATTGAAGCTGTTCGCAGTGCTGTTGGCGACGACGTTGATTTACTTATCGAAGCGCACGGCCGTTTTGACGTGCCTACGGGTATTAAAATCGCACAAGAGATTGCACAGTTTAAGCCAATGCTTTTAGAAGAACCTGTTCCCCCCAACAACTTAGAGGCGTTAAAAGCCGTTAGGGATAAATCCCCCGTTGCAATTTCTGCAGGGGAACGTTTATATACGAGATTTGATTATAACGAATTATTTAGGCTTCGTGCTTGCGACTATATTCAACCAGACGTATCACACGCAGGCGGAATTATGGAACTTAAAAAACTTGCTGCTATTGCAGAAGCTAACTATATTCCATTTGCTCCACACAATCCAAGTGGCCCTATTGCAAACGCTGCAACGTTGCAGTTGGCGGCGTGCTGTCCTAACTTTGCTATTTTAGAAATTATGTATTCAGACGTTGAATATAGAAAGCTTATAACAAATGAAAACCTTGAATACAAAGACGGAAGAATCAAGATTGGTAACAAGCCCGGTCTTGGCATAGAACTTAACGAAGAAGAATGCTTAAAGCACCCTTACGTTGAACACAATCTTCGTCATTACACTGGGGCATTGACAGACATTCGCCCACCAAAAACGGAATTCTATTTTTAATGGAGATATAAAAATGAAAAAATTTGAAATTAAAGATCACGAACATAGTTTATTGCCAGAAGGAAAAAAATGGAAACTTGCGTGGAGCGATGAGTTCGACGGAGATACTCTTGACGAGAGCAAGTGGAATTTTAGACTAAACTACTGGGGGCAACGTTTTGACGCTTGGACTGATAAGGGCGTGTATCTTGATGGACAAGGCAACGTAGTGTTTAAGCCTGTTGTTGTAGACGGCCACCTTTGTTCTTCTCAATTACAAACTGGTGGAAACAGCTTTGACTTGTTAGATTTAGACGGTGCGATTAAAAATCGTTTAGAAAGAAGACAGGGCAATAACCCTTGGAACAACCAAGTTGAAATTTGGCCACTTAAACCATTAGAAAAGGCAAAGTTTGCACATAGATACGGCTACTACGAAGCAAGGGTAAAATTTCAAAAGCAACCATTTTGGTGGAGTGCGTTTTGGACTCAATCTCCAACCATTGGCGCTTCTGCAAACCCAGAATTCGCAGGGGTAGAAAGCGACATTATGGAAAACTTTGTAAACGGACAGCTAACTTCTGGCAATATTTATAACGGTTATGGTAAGCAGTTTAGCGAAGAAGCAAGGGTAGTTTACCCTTACACCGACGACGGTGAATATCATAGATTTGGTATGGAATGGAACGAAAAGGAATACGTTTTCTATTTTGACGGCAAAGAAATGGCAAGAAGCTGTGCGCCAATTTCAAAGGTAGAACAATTTATTCTACTTTCTACCGAGATAAAAGGTTATCGTTCTGACGAGCCAAAAACAGAGTGGACGGAAGAAGAACTAAACGACAGATTTATTTGCGACTACGTGCGTGTATTCGATGAGGTTGATGATGAAGAATAACACCGTGTTAATAACAGGTGCTTGTATAAATACAGGTGTGGCAATAGTAGAAAAATTTGCAAGCGAGGGTTATAACGTTGTTTTTACTGGTAGAGATGCCGATAAAGTTAACGTGGCTACCGAAAGCTATCGAAAAAAATTCCCTAACATAACCATTTTGGGCTTTGCCATCAATTCGCTTATTGATGATAAAACGCCAGATGAACAAGCTATCGACAACCTATTTTCCACTCTTGACGAAAAGGGGATTTTTGTTAATTGTTTAGTTCTTAACGCAGCTGACCAAGGGCTTAATATGAAGATTTTTGAAAACCCCTTAACCGATTTTATGCGTGTTGTAAACGTTAACGTCGTGTGGAATTATGCTTTGATTGAGCGTGCTACACTACGTATGAAAAATATGGGCGGCGGAAGTATAGTGTTTATAAATTCCAACACCGCATATAGGGCTATTCCCGATAGAATTGCATACGAAACAAGCAAGGGTGCGCAGTTAGGAATGATGCGAGGGCTTGCACTTGATTTAGGCAAGTATAATATTCGTGTTAACGCAGTTCTTCCCGGTATGATTAAAACGGAAAGATGGGATAAAAATCCAGATTTTTATAAAGACGTGCCTTCTCGCTTCACCCCACTGGGCGACGTTGCCGTGGGCGAAGATATCGCAGATGCCGTTTGGTATTTCGTGGCGCACGCGAGAAACACTACTGGTGCAGAACTAGTTGTTGATGGTGGAAATACTATTCAACTTTATCCTATTATACCCAAAGATTAACGTGCTTTAAGGGGGCAATTTATGAAAGTTTATAATATAATGGATTTTGGCGCAAAGGCTAAAACGCTTTCTACTAGCGCTATTCAAAACGCAATAGATAAATGCCATTTAGACGGTGGTGGAATAGTCGAAATTTCAAACGGAACTTACGTTTCTGGCACTATTTTCTTAAAATCAAACGTCAACTTGCGCATAGAGGCAGGCGCAACCCTAGAAATGTCTACTAATATGGAATATTTCCCCGATTTTAAGTGTGAATGGGACGTGAGAAAAGCACCCAGATACAGCGCAAGATGCTTTATTTACGTTGGAAACTGTCAAAACGTTAGCATAAGCGGGCTTGGAACGATTGATTGCAAAGGGGCGGACTTTTGCGAAGTTGACGTTGACGCACCAATATCTGACACCGACCCGTTTTTGCAAAAACGTATGAAACGTAAGGCAGATTACGAGAACACCATTGGAAGAATGATTTTCGTTATGAAAAGCAAAAACGTTACCCTTGAGGATTTCACAATGATAGAAATGGCAGGGGGTTGGGGCGCTTGGATAAATGGTTGCGAAAACGTTAACGTTCGCAACGTAAAGATGACTTGCAACCCTAACTATCCTAATTCAGACGGCGTTCACGTAAACTGTTCAAAAAACGTTTTTATTACCGATTGCGCCCTTCACACGGGCGACGATGCGCTTATCGTTCGTGCAAACACAAACACCTTGGGGCAAGATATCCCTTGCGAAAACGTTATCGTAAAAGGTTGCACGTTAAGTTCGCATTGTCAAGCAATTAGGGTGGGCTGGATTGGAGATGGCGCTATTCGTAACTGTATCTTTTCCGATTTGATTATTTCGGATAGTAGAGATGCAATATCTATAGTTTTGCCACCTTGGGCCGTTCCTGCAGACCTTGGCGAAAATTCAACTAGAATAGAAAATATTTCGTTTAACAACGTGTTGGTTGACAGAACGGAGCGCTATCCAATCAATATAACCATAGCAGATTCATCAATGACCAAATGCGATTATATAAGGAATATTCAGTTCAATAATTTTAACAGCAAAACTAAATTGCCACCACGACTATTGGGGCGTAAAGATACGTATATAGAAGACGTTAGCTTTATAAATTGCCGTTTTGACGTTAGCGAAAAGGTCGTGTTAGGCGAACTTCCACGTTTCGTTCGCAACTTAAAAACCGATTGCTCGTGGAACGTTGATTAAAGCGCTAAACGAATTTAATTTTAAAAAATACAGGTGCAGAACTAGTTGTTGATGGTGGAAACACAATTCAGTTGTATCCTATTATATCAAAGGAATAAATTATGAAAATAACGTGGATAGGTCAAGCGGGCCTCTTTATGCAAACAGAAGAAAAGACTATTTTGATAGATCCATATTTATCTGATAGTGTAAGCAAGGTGCAACCGCAAAATTATAGGCGTGTGCCAGTAGATAAATCTTTTTTAACCGTTCGCCCAAACGTAATTGTAATTACGCACAAGCATCTTGATCATTTGGATAAAGAAACTCTTGTAAATTATTTAACGAAGGATAGTGGAGTAACCGTTCTTGCCCCTAACGGAAGTTATCAAGAGTTAAGGGAAATGGGTGGAAACAATAACTACGTTTTGTTTAATAACGGCACTACTTGGACAGAAGGCAACGTTGTTTTTAGGGCAGTAAAAGCAGAACATTCAGACGATGATGCAATAGGTGTAATCCTTTCTGAAAATGGAAAAAACTATTACGTTTCGGGGGATACGTTATATAGCGAAAGGGTTTTTGAATCTCTTCCTAACATTACTTTCGACGTGGTTTTTATTCCTATAAACGGCGTTGGAAACAATATGAATTTTACCGATGCAAAAAATTTTGCTTTTAGGTTAAAGGCAAAAAAAGTTGTTCCCATTCATTTTGGAATGTTTGACAGTATAAATGCAGAGGACTTTAAATGTGAAAACAAAGTTGTTCCTTGTATTTATAAAGAAATACCACTATTTTGATTATGTTTTAACAATCAATAAATAAAAAAGGCGAAGCGCTTTTAACGCTTCGCCTTAAGTTTTTCGTAAAATTACTTTTCGTTTTTGTAGATTTCTTTGAAGTATTTGTAGGTGTCTACTTTCAATTCGCCACAAGCAGCTTCGTCGCAAGCGATGATGCCGTCTTTGTGTAATTGAAGAGCGCTTATCGTCCAAGCATGGTCAACGCCACCTTCTACGCAATGACGGAGTGCGCGTGCCTTGTTGTGTCCGCTGATTAAAAGTAATACTTGTTTAGAATCACATACTGTGCCAACGCCAACTGAAAGTGCAGTCTTTGGAACTTTGTTTGGATCGTTGTCAAAGAAACGTGAGTTTGCAATTAAAGTATCTTCGGTTAAAGCGCGGATACCCGTTCTTGAAGTTAAAGAAGTAAATGGTTCGTTGAAAGCAATGTGTCCGTCAACACCACTACCGCCTAAGAACAAGTCGATTCCACCAAAAGATGCAATCTTGTCTTCGTAACGTTTGCATTCAGCTTCTAAATCACTTGCCATACCATTTAAGATGTTGATGTTTTCTGCAGGAATGTCAATGTGGTTGAAGAAGTTGTCGTGCATGAAATACCAGTAGCTTTGGTCGTGTTCTCTTGGAAGACCTACGTATTCGTCCATGTTAAAGGTAACAACGTTCTTAAAAGTAACTTTGCCGGCTTTGTTCATTTCGATAAGCTTTTTGTAAACTCCGAGTGGAGAAGAACCGGTTGGAAGACCGAGAACGAAAGGACGATCTTCTTTATGATTGTTGATAGCGTCAGCAATGTGGTTTGCTGCCCATTCACTCATTGAACTGTAATTGTCTTTGATAATTAATTTCATTTCAAATGCTCCTTAGTTTTTCAATACGTGTTTAATTATACAACTTAAATTCTCTTTTGTAAAGGCGTTTAGAATGTTTTTATTATAAATTTATAATAATAAACAAGCAAAAAACCACTCGTTTGAGTGGTTTTTGTTTTAAGTTATTTGTCAAATTTTTTCTTAAATGCGGTTTGAATGTCAGAGTTTATCTCTTTTAGCATTTGGGGGCAGAGTTTTAGGACTCTGTCGAAAGTGAAAATGCCGTTTATTTCATCTTCTACGTCGGTTAGTTGAGTGTAGACGGTAGAGCATAAGCCGTTTTTCTCTATTTCGGGGATAACTTCTAAACGGTAGAGTTTTTTATACGCGTTGTTTAGTTTTTCGTTATCCTTAAAAATCTTATATCCAAAAGTCCTTTTAGCAAATGTATGTTCGGGATATGCGTAACTGTAACCGCCAAATTCACTAACTGTTAGTGCGCGCTCGTCTTTTTTAAGGCGTAACTTTCTGAAATAGATATGTTTGCTATTAAAATCTCCTGCGCCCATATCTTGCCAACCGCTTGCGTGGTCGTAAAGTCTTGTTGGATCGTTCTCGCGTAATATCTTGGTAACGTTAACCGCGTCAAACTGTCCCCAACCTTCATTAAAGGGGGTGTATACGCATACCGAAGGACAGTTACAAAGTGTTTTTTGCATAAGCAAAGAATCTTTCATGTATTGCGAACGCGACTGCTCGTTTCTACCCATCGATTTATAGTTGGTGTCGTTTAGGTGTAAGTTTATAAAGGGCGCGAGCATAATTCTTAAAGTCTTGTAGGGTGCACCGCCGTTTACCATGTCTTGCCAAACGGTAACACCTAAAACGTCGCAGTAGTAATACCACAATAGGGGTTCGACCTTGGCGTGTTTTCTAAGCATGTTAAAACCTAAGTTTTTAACGCGTTTTATCTCTTCATAAAAATCAGCGTTGGTTTTTGGCGTGTAGTAACCGCCTTGAAAATATCCTTGGTCTAAAATTCCGTTATAAAATATAGGGGTATCGTTAAGCAAAGTAACAGTATATCCGTCTATATTTTTTAAGCTTATTTTTCTAAGCCCAAAATAACTTTCTACCTTGTCTTCGTTGGCGGTAACCTTAACGGTATAAAGTTCGGGGGTGTCGGTTGACCAGGGTTTACAGTCGGGAATATCTAAAACTAAGCCGTTTTTTCCGCTTTTAGAGTAAAGTGTGGTGTCTCCGTCTAAAACTTCAACCGTAATTTCATTGATATCGCCAACAAACTCACAGTCTACTTTTAAGGTTTTATTATCGAAGTCGGTGGTAAGTCGCAAATCTTTGATATAACTTTTGGGAACGCTTTCAAGCCACACCGTTTGCCATATACCGCTTGTGGCGGTATACCAAATGCCACCCCTTTTATATTTTTGTTTACCGCGCGCGTGCACGGGAGAACTTGCATCATCGGTAACCGCAACTACAATTTGGTTTTGCTCTTTTATATAATCGGTTATATCGAAATAGAAGGGAAGATAGCCACCTTTATTTTCGCCAACGCTAATTCCGTTTATAAAAACGGTGCATTCTTGATCTACTGCGCCGAAGTTTAGTAAAATTCTGCCACGGTTAAAGCCGTTTGGCAAACAAAAATCTCTTTTATAATATAAAGTTTGGTCGCTTTTAAGTTGACGGTTAACCCCTGAAAGCTCTGTTTCGGGTGAGTAGGGAACAATTATTTTGCCGTCGTAAACGGCTGGGCTTTGTCCGCATGTAATTGCGTATTCCCACTCGCCGTTTAGGCATAAGTAACTGTCTCTTTTAAGTTGAGGTCTTGGATATTCCAAAAGCGGAATTCCGCTCTTTTCAAATTTTGGGGTAATTATCATGGTTTCTCCTTAAGGTCAAATACATTTTAATATATCTTTGCTTTTTTGTCCATACTGCATTCAAAAAAAGCCTGCAAATTGCAAAAAACAATAGAAAAAGCGTAGTAAAACTCATAGAAAACTGCCAAAATAAGGCAATTTCGTAAAACGTTTGACAAACGCGAATATGGGGAGTATAATGAACTTGTTGATAAAACAAAACAATTATTTTTAGGAGAAAGTTTATGAACCTTATAGCACTTGTCATATTGTTGTTTACAGTTGCTTGTTTGTTGTTCGGCGCTCTTTTCGGAATGATGAGAGGTCGTAACCGTTCTATTTTAAGACTTATCATAGTTTTAATTTGCGGTGTTGCGGCTATCTTCTTAAAAGACGTCGTTGTTGGTATCCTTATGGATTTGGACTTCGTTAAAGAATTTATGGCTGAAATGGTAACTGAATTTAGCGAAATGGAAGCGTTAACCGAAGTTATTATGGCGTTTATCCGTATCTTATTCGGTTTATTCGTTTACTTGCTTTTATTCTTCGTTCTTCAATTTGTTACTTGGATGATCGTATATCCTATCTGCAAGATTTTTGTTAAAAAAGAAGGTATGAGGAAGGCAAAAAGAGAAGCTGCTCAAAACCCACAAGAACATCAAGGCAAAGAAAAAATCAAAGTCAAGAAGAAAAAGGGTTGGGGCTCACTTATCGGTCTTGGTCAAGGCTTGCTCGTTGCGTTCTTTATCTGCGCACCTTTGACAGGCTTTGCTTTCCAAGCTTACGGCGTTCTTGCTCCCGTTAAGGACATGATGGCTGAAATGGATAACAGCGAAAGCGCTTACGTTGAGGAACTTGACAGCGTTTCTCAATACAACGCAACTTTCGATGCTGGTCCTGGTGGCTCTTCTAGTGAAAGCGGTTCAAGTAGCGATAGCGACATGGGAATGCTCAATGACATTATCGACTTGCTCGGCGGTTTTGTTGACTCTGCTCCCGGTAAAGTTTTCAATGCTGTTGGCGGTTGGTATGCAAACATCGTTACTACCGATACTGAAACTGATATTTCTTTAGAAAACATTGTAGAAGTTATCAAAACGACTTCAACCGTTGCTAACGAAGCAACTAACTTAATGGAACTTCTTGAAGACTTCGATCCAGAAGCAGAAGACGCAACCACAACTATGAGAGCAATCGGCGATAGCCTTATTAAAATTGGCAACACCGTTGATACCATGAGTCAAGAAGGCGTTAAGATTATGAACGATATTCTTGCTGATATTGAAAGCATGATTACTGAAAACGTTGACGACGAAGACGCTGACGAGGTTGAAGAACTTTTCAACGAAATCAAGGTTACCGATTTAAAACTTGCGCCTGCTGGTAATGCAATCAAAGCTATTGCAGACTACATGGACGATGAAACCATGACTCAGGACAAGGCTAACAAGATTGTAAACGGAATTGCGCAAAACAAGTTTATGGTTACCCTTGCTGGCGAAACCACTCTTATGGATTTAAGCGAATCTGCTGATAGACAATACTTTGAAATCGCTATTGCAAACCAAACGCAATACCAAAGCGAACTTAGAGTAATGTTCGGTTTAGCATAAGCCTAATTAAAACTTTAACAAAAGCACTTGCTAGCAAGCAAGTGCTTTTTGCTTGTAAAAAATTGACAAAAAATAACGTTTGGTATTGACTTTACCGAAGGCTTATGTATAATTAAATTAGTTGTTATTTTAGGAGCAAATTATGAAGATTATAGAAAAAATTAAGCAAAAACAACAAGACCTTAGGGCAGTTAAGCCTATTACCATTGCCTTTTTGGGCGACAGCGTTACGCAAGGTTGTTTTGAAATTTTTTATGAAAGAGATGGTCGCATACAAACTATTTTCGATTATAAAAAAGCGTATAGCACGAGAGTTAAAGAAATTTTAAATATGCTTTACCCTACCGTTCAGATAAACGTTATCAACAGCGGTATTAGTGGCGATAGCGCTTCGGGCGGTCTTGAAAGGGTAGACAGAGACGTTTTGGCGTATAATCCAGACCTAGTTGTGGTAAGTTACGGCTTAAACGACGTTACTTTTGATGATGCAGGACTTGTTAACTATAAAAACGCCTTAGAAGGAATTTTCAAAAAGGTAGTAAGTAGTGGCGCAGAGTGTATATTTATGTCGCAAAACTATTACAATACAAATTTAAGTCCTCATTTAATCGAAAAAGCAGAAGAACTTGGCCAAACGCTTATGAAAAAGCAAAACGACGGACTTTTAAAGAAGTATTATCAAGAAGCCATTGCTCTTGCAAAAGAAAATGGCGTTAAGGTTTGCGACGTTTATAAAAAGTGGGAAGCGATGGAAAAGGGCGGTGTAAATATCACCGAACTCTTGGCGAACAAGTTAAATCACCCTATTCCCGAACTTCACTATTTGTTTGCATATAGTTTAATAGAAGTAATGTTTGATTTAGTTTAAGGAGAATATATATGAAAAAGGTTAAGGATAAATATTTAGTAGTAGGGGCAGACTTTGCAGGTTACCCCTTAAAAGAAGCGGTTGTCGCTCACTTAAAAGCAAAGGGTTGGAAAATTGAAGACCTTGGCGTTACGGCTGACAGCGATCCAAACGATACCGAAAATATGTTCCATAGGGTAGGTTTAAGAGTTGGCGCGCAAATTAGCGAAGGCAATTATGAAAGAGCGTTGATTTTCTGTGGAACGGGTATGGGCATACACATTGCGGCAAGCAAGTGTCCGCACGTTCATGCAGGCGTTGTAGAAAGCGTGCCTGCGGCACTCCGCGCTATTACGGGTAACGGTGTAAACGTTCTTGCAATGGGAGCTTTCTACGTTGCTCCAAGTATGGGTTGTGATATTGCAGACGCATACCTTAACGCAGAACTCGGCTCGGGCTACGAATGGTGGAAAAACTTTTACGAATTCCACAAACTTGCAATTGACGAACTCGAAGCCTTTGATTATGAAAAGTATAAGGCAAACGCCTTTAAGGTTGAACACCTTGGCGATTATCCTTTGAAGTTAGAAACTAAACCTGAATAAATTTATGGGAAAATATTATTCAGAAGAATTTAGCGCCGTTTCAAAAGAGCGCGATGAATATGAGAAAAGTATAACCGACTTTATTTTTCGTTGCGAAAAGGGTAAAGAAAAACAAAGGCGAGAGTTTATGTCGCCCGAAGATTACGCTTTATCCCCCGAGCATTTTAGGAACGAGTTTATTAAAATGCTTGGCTTTCCGCTTAATCTTCCTATTGAAAAGCCAAAGTTAATAAACAAAACTTTTGTAGCAAAAGACGGAGATATAAATATTTACCGCATGCAGTTTGAAGTGCTTGACGGTATTAAGTATTACGGAATTTTCTTTGAACAGTCAAAGAGCGACGCGCCTTTCTTGATTGGCTTTCACGGGAAGGAAGGCACGCCCGAAGTTTGCAGTAGTATTTACAAAGACTCGTCAAACTATAACCACATGATTAGGCGCGCAACCGACAGGGGCGCAAGTGTTTTCGTTGGGCAAAACCTTTTGTGGAACAAAAACGAGTATAAAGAAGATTACGATAGAGAGTGGGTTGATTCAAGGCTTCGCCGTTTAGGTGGAAGCGTTGTTGCCTTAGAACTTTATATAACTTCTTGCTTGCTTTCCTATTTTGCAGAAAACCATGGTATAAACATGAATAAGGTGGGGGCGTTTGGTCTTTCATACGGCGGAATGTATACCGTGCTTTTTTCTGCTATCGACAAGCGCGTTAAAGCATGCTGTTCTTGTAGTTGGTTTTCAGACACCGACGGACATACCTTTCCCGATTGGTGTCATAAGAATGCAGAGTTTACCTTTGGAAACGCGCAAATAGCAGGACTTGTTGCGCCAAGACCTATGGCGCTTGCTATGGGTAACGCCGACCAAATATTTAACGGACAAGGCACACTTTTAGAAGGCGAGATGGTTAAAGAATACTATAAGGCCTTTAACAAGCAAGACAACCTTATTTGCTATCTTTTTGACGGCGTTCACGAATTTGATACTACCGACAAGGGATTAAACTTTTTGTTTGAGGCATTAAATGACTAAAATTTTATTTGTTTGCTACGGAAATATATGCCGTTCCCCTATGGCGGAATTTATAATGAAAGACTTGGTGGAAAGAAATGGACTTAAAAAAGAGTTCTATATCGAGTCTGCTGCAACCAGCACTGAAGAACTCGGAAACCCCGTTCATCGCGGAACAAGAGCTATACTTGACAGGCTTAATATAGACTACTCGAAAAAGCGCGCTCGTCAAATTGTAAAAGCCGACTACGATAAGTTTGATTTTATAGTGGGAATGGACGAGATGAATAGACGCGACATGACAAGGTTTTTTGGTGGGGATAAGGACAATAAGATTTCACTTCTTCTCGATTTTACCGACTCGCCAAGAGACGTTGCAGACCCTTGGTGGACGCATAATTTTGAAGTAACTTTCGACGATATCACGCGCGGAACGGCAGGTCTTTTTGCAAAAATAAAAAACTTGAAAAAACTTTGATAAATTTTCAAAAACCCTATTGACAAGGTGTTTTATAAATGTTAAACTCAAACTAATCAAAGGCTTTAATCGTTAAGGTTAAAGCCTTTTACATACTCTTTCGCACGAGGTGTTTTAGTATGAGTAAATCAGACGTGGCAGACGTTCCCTTAGGCAAAACTCAAAAAGAAACTATACCAGACTACGATTGGTTATTTAACGAAGATTCGGACAGAGACAGAAAGAAAAGCAGATTTTTATCTAAGATTATAAAGATAAACATCAAGCCTATTCTTTTATCTCTGTTTATTTATTTGTTTCAATCGTTGCCCGTTTATATGATTCCCCTTTGCACGGCGGATATTATAAACACGGTAACCGGCTCTATTAGCACGGGGGTTACCGATGCCGTTTGGCTAAGAATTGGTATAAACGTTGCAATCGTGCTATTTTGTATTATTCTAAACGTTCCGTCTACCGTTCTTAGGTGGAAGGTTGCGAGCAAGATGCTTAGAAGGACGAGCGCAGGTATTAGAATGGCGCTTGTTAGAAAACTTCAAAGTTTATCCATAACCTACCACAAGGATATGCAAACGGGTAAAATTCAAGCAAAGTTCCTTCGCGATATGGATACGCTGGACAGCTTTTTCTCCACCATGATACACGGCTTTTTGCTTCACGTCATAACTCTTATTATATACGTGGTAATTGCAGTTATTAAAAACGGTTGGGTGTCGCTTTTCTTCCTTTTGATTGTTCCGTTTAACGTGCTACTTCGAAACGCATTCTATAAAAAGATACGCGCCGTTAATAGAGATTACCGCGTCAATGCCGAAGGCATGAGCGCAAAACTGACGTCCATGATGGAAATGATACCCGTTACTAAATCGCACGGGTTAGAAAGCGAAGAAATTTATTCTGTTCAAAACACCGTCCAAAAGGTTGAAAAATCGGGCATTAAAATGGATAAGACAATTGCTAACTTCGGCGCATGGTCGTTCGTCGTTAACAACGTGCTTTCAATAATGTGCTTGACTTTCTGCGCTGTGCTTTGCTTAAACGGTGTAGGCGGAATGCAAGTTGGCGACATCGTGTTGTTCCAGTCAATGTTTACGCAAATTAGCAGTGCTGTTTCTGCGCTCGTTAACTCTATGCCACAAATTTACGCGGGCAGAGAAGCCGTTGACTCTATCTCTGAACTTATGAATTCTTCTGACGTAGAAAGAAACATAGGTAAACCAACCGTTCCAACTATCAAAGGGGAAATTCAGTTTAATAACGTAAACTATAAGTATCCTAACACCGACCAACTCGTTATTAAAGACTTTTCGCTCGACGTTAAAGCGGGTGAGTGTATTGCAGTAGTTGGGCCGTCTGGCTCGGGTAAGTCTACTCTTATAAATATGATTATAGGGTTTTTACCACCCACTTCGGGAACTGTTAAGATTGACGGCAAGGATATGTCGGGAATAAACCTTTCAGAGTATCGCCACCATATTTCAGTTGTTCCACAAAACAGTATTTTGTTTTCGGGAACTATAAAAGAAAACATTACCTACGGGTTAAGCCATTACTCAGAGCAAGACCTTGAAAAGGTTTTAGAAATGGCTAACATAAACGAGTTTTTGGCAGAACTTCCACAAGGTATAAACACCGTTGTTGGCGAACATGGTGATAAACTTTCGGGTGGACAACGTCAGCGTATCAGTATAGCAAGGGCGCTTATAAGAAATCCGCAAATTCTTATACTTGACGAAGCGACGTCTGCGCTCGACAACATTTCCGAATACCACGTTCAAAAGGCAATCTCGACGAGTATTCAGGGAAGAACCACCTTTATCGTTGCGCATAGACTTTCTACCATTAGAAACGCAGATAGAATTTTAGTTATGGAAAACGGCGAGTGCGTGGAAAGTGGAACTTATGAAGAGCTTATTGCAAAGAAAGGCAAGTTCTTTGAACTTAAAAACTTAAACGATATGACGAGCAAAAAAGTTGAAGCCGATATGGACAAGCTTGCGTAAGCAAAGTAAAAACAAAAAGAGCGTTGACAAACGCTCTTTTTTTGTTTAGAATATATCAGTAAGTTATCAACTTTTTCGTTGGAGAGAATATAATATGAAAGACAACTTAAACTTTTGGACGATGATATGTGCAGGCACTTTGGCGTTTTTAGGCGTCTTTTCCATTTTGCTTTCGCCCATTTCTTCTACGTTGATATTAAACACTCCTTTGGATTTTAAGGAAGTGTATTTTTCAAAGTCGGGCACGATAGTTCCACTCTTTGGCTACGCATTGCTTATTGCAGGTGGAATACTTTTATTTGTTTCTGCATTTAAGGGAAGCAAGAAAATCGGTATTATCGGCATGATTATTTTACTTGCAAGCGCATTGATTATCTTTTTAACAAGACAATTTTTCATACTTTCTAAAATGGACTCCCTTTCATCTTATCAGTATGAGTTGCTTGACGGTTGGTATAGCAAACTCGGTTTAGGTCCTATTCTCGGCGGTGTGGCAGGACTCGTTAGCGCGTTTATGGCGTTCGTCGTATTTTTTGTGTTTGACGAGCAAGGAAAAATTAAAAAAAGGTATTGACATCTTTTGTCGAATATTGTAAAATTTAATTAACAAAATTTTTTTAGCAAGAGACTAGTCTCTTTTGCGGTGTTTTTTCAAAACCCCGCAAACTGTGATAAGGTCTGTTGCAAAAGGAGTGTGTAACATGAAACTTTTCACTAAGAAGAACTTGCTTTTAATAGCAGCAATCTTCGCAATCGTAGGCTTTATCGGTGCTTTCCTTTCTCCATTAAAGGCAACTTTACCTGGATTTATGGGCGCAACTTTAGAAGAATCTCTTGCAATCGGCGATATTTACTTTGGAACTGAAGTTTCAAAGGGAACTATCCTTCCTTTCTTAGCATTCTTCTTGCTTTTAGCAGGCGCAGTTGTTCTTTTCATCGCAAGAAAGAACGACAACAAGCTTTTTGCTCTTATCGGTATCGCACTTTTAGTAGTAGGCGCTTTAGTTCCATTATTTACTGAAGCTCTTTACATCAGCGCTAACATGGCTGACGTTCCTGCTGAAATGGCTGAAACAGTTAAAGCTTCTGCTAAAGAAATGTATAGCCTTGGCTTTGGTCCTATCCTTGGCGCTATCGGTGGTTTTGGCGGTGCTGCTATTGCTGCTGTTGCAACTTTCGTTGTTAAGAAATAATTAAAGACTAAAAACAAAAAAACGGCTCACCTATTTAGGTGAGTCTTTTTTTGTTTTCGATAAAATAAAAGTCGACAAAAAATAAAAGCCACGGATAGGCGTGGCTTTTAAGGTTTATATAGTTTTAATTATTTTCCTAAAACTGCTTTTGCGTTTGCAACTACGTTGTCAACGGTAAAGCCGTATTTTTCAAATAACTTCTTAGCGGGGGCAGATGCACCGAAGGTTTCGATACCCATAACCTTTCCGCCAAATCCTACGTATTTATACCAACACATTGGAGAGCCTGCTTCAATAGCAAGTCTTGCGGTAACAGCTTTTGGAAGAACGCTTTCTTTATATTTTTCGCTTTGTGCTTCAAAGTCTTCAACGCATGGCATTGAAACTACTCTTGTATCGATGCCTTCTTCTTTAAGAATTGTTTTTGCGCTAACTGCAAGTGAAACTTCACTACCCGTTGCGATTAAGATAATATCTGGGGTTTTCTTGTCGCTATCACTTAAAACGTAGCCACCCTTGAATGCGTTTTTGCCCGTGCCGTCAAGTTGTGGAAGCGTTTGACGAGAGAGAACTAAGCAAGATGGATTTTTGCCTGTAACAGCGCTTATCCAAGCAGCCGTTGTTTCTCTGCCGTCAGCAGGACGGTAAACTCTCATGTTAGGCATAGCGCGAAGTCCTGCCAAATGTTCGATAGGTTGGTGTGTAGGACCGTCTTCGCCAACACCGATAGAGTCGTGAGTTAATACGTAAGTTACGGGAAGTTCCATAATAGCAGACATACGCATTGCATTCTTCATAAAATCTGAGAAAACAGCAAAGGTTGCGCAGTAGGGGAGAAGTCCGCCGTGTAAATACATACCGTTGCAGATTGCTGCCATTGCGTGTTCACGAATACCGAAATGCATATTTGAACCGCTCTTGTCGGTAGGTAAGTAATCGCCCCTTGCTTTTACGTTGGTCTTGTTAGCAGGTGCTAAGTCAGCGCTACCACCGATAAGGTTGGGGATATATTTTGCAAGTTTGTTAAGAACGGTGTTGCCGTATCCACGGGAAGCGTCGTCCTTTTCAAATTGCCATAATTCTTCAATTTCAGCAAGGTTAGGCATTTCCATTTTCTTCCAAGAGATATATTCTTTTGCAAGTTCTGGATATTTTTCTTCATAAGCCTTGAACATTTCTTTCCAAGCCCTTTGAGCGCGTCTACCCTTAGCGCCGAATTTCTTACAATGCTTTAATACTTCTTCAGGAACTTCGAATGGAGCGCATTCCCAACCGAGCGTCTTCTTTAATTCAACGATGTTTTCTTCGCCGAGTGGAGCGCCGTGGCAACTTGCCTTTCCCGCAAGTGGGGAAGCGTAGCCGATAGTAGATTTAACGATAATAAGTGAAGGCTTTTCTTTTTCTGCCTTTGCCTTTTTGATTGCACGGTTTAATTTAACTAAGTTGTTAGCGTCGTCAACTTTAATAACTTGCCAACCCATAGCTTCGTGGCGCTTGCCAACGTCTTCGGTAAAGGTGATGTCCGTGCTACCTTCGATGGTGATATCGTTATCGTCGTAGAACACGATGAGTTTGCCAAGTTTTAAAGAGCCTGCGAGTGAAGCGGCTTCGTTTTCAATACCTTCTTGCATACAGCCGTCGCCTGCTAAAGCGTAGGTGTAGTGGTCAACGATTGGGAAACCTTCTTTGTTGAACTTGTTTGCAAGGTAGTCTTCTGCGATAGCCATACCAACTGCGTTTGCGATACCTTGACCGAGTGGACCGGTGCTCGTTTCAACGCCTGGGCATACGCCGTATTCTGGGTGACCAGCCGTCTTGCTTCCTAATTGACGGAAGTTCATCAAATCTTCTTTGGTAAGACCAAAGCCGAAAAGATAATAAAGCGCGTAGTCAAGCATTGATGCGTGGCCTGCAGAGAGAACGAATCTGTCTCTGTTGTCAAAAGACATATGATTCTTTGGATTGAAAGCCATATTGGTAAAAATAGAGTAGCCGATGGGCGCTGCGCCGAGTGGCATTCCGGGGTGTCCCGAATTAGCCTTTTGGATAGCGTCTGCCGACAAAACTCTGATTGCGTTTACTGTTAACTGTTTAACGTCTTGCATTGTCATCCTCCTAAAGTGTAAAATAAACACTTAAATAAATATGATATTTACATTATATAGCAAAACGACGGCTTTTTCAAGCCTTTTTCAAGTCTTTTTGAGTAAATTATAATAAAAAGCGCTTGATATCTTTTGTTCGAAAGTGTATAATGGTAAAGTAAAAAACTATGACTATAAACTTTTGGAGAAAAAAATGGACTCAAAACAATTCGTAACGCAAATTGCAGACATTAACGAAAACTTTGCTCAATGGTATACCGACGTGGTTTTAAAAACCGAACTCGTTGACTACGGTCCCGTAAAAGGCACTATGGTTATTCGTCCATACGGATACGCTATTTGGGAAAACATTCAAAAGGATTTAGACGCACGCTTTAAGCAAACGGGCGCTAAAAACGCATATTTCCCATTGCTTATTCCTATGAGTTACTTTACCAAGGAAGCAGAGCACGTTGAAGGTTTTGCCCCCGAAGTAGCGGTAGTTACGCACGCGGGCGGTGCAAAACTTGAAGAACCACTCGCTATTCGTCCTACGAGTGAAACGGTTATCGGAACAATGTATGCAAAATGGATTCAATCATACAGAGATTTACCCGTTATGATGAACCAATGGTGTAACGTTATGCGTTGGGAAAAAACTACGCGTCCATTCCTTCGCACGAGCGAGTTTTTATGGCAAGAAGGTCATACCGTTCACGCAAGCGAAGAAGAAGCGGTTGAAGAAACTATGAAAATGCTTGAAGTTTACCGTTCTTTTGCAGAAGAAACTTTGGCTATCCCCATTTATACTGGTAGAAAGACCGAAAAGGAAAAGTTCGCAGGTGCGGTTGCTACTTTCGGTATGGAAGCAATGATGCTTGACGGAAAGAGTTTGCAAGCGGGAACTTCTCACTATCTCGGTCAGAATTTTTCCAAGGCGTTTAACATAAAATATCTTGATAAAGACAGCAATCAAAAGTTTGGCTATACCACTTCTTGGGGTGTTTCTACAAGACTTATCGGCGCTATCATCATGGCGCACGGCGACCAAAGGGGTTTGGTATTGCCACCAAAGGTTGCTCCTATCCAAACGATTATCGTTCCTATTGCTACGCATAAGAGCGGTGTTATCGAAAAGGCTAAAGAAGTTGAAAGCATTCTCGTTAAAGCAGGCATTCGCGCAGAAACTGATATCCGTGATATGAGCCCAGGTTGGAAGTTCAACGAATGGGAAATGAAAGGCGTGCCCGTTCGCTTAGAAATCGGTCCAAGAGACATTGAAAATAATCAAGCGGTAATCGTTCGTCGCGACACCTTTGAAAAGATTACGGTTAGCCTTGACAACCTTGCTGAATGTGTAAATGCAATTTTAGAGCAAGTTCAAAGCAACATGCTCGTTAAGTCAAAAGCGCATCGCGACGCAAGAACTATTGAAGCCGACAGTTTAGACGGTATACTTTCTGGTGTAGAAGGAAAGAATTTCGTTAAGGCAGGCTGGTGCGGTTGCAGAGAGTGCGAAGACAAGGTTAAAGAAGTGGCGCAAGCTACCGCAAGAGTTATGTGCGACGAAGACGGCGTTCCTGAAAAGTGCGCTATCTGCGGTAAGCCTGCTAAACATAAAGTTATTTTTGCAAGAGCATACTAAGTCTTTTGCAATTCGGAGATTTTAATGGGTAAAATTATTATAGTTGACGACTACGCTGGTCAAGTTATGAAAAGCGAACTATCTAACGGCTGGATTATCGCTATTGCGCTAATCGCTTTGGTCGTTATTGTTGGTCTTTATTTGCTTCGCTCTTTCGGACTTTATAAACTTGCTAAAAACAACGGCGTAGACAAAGCGTTTATCGCTTGGATTCCTTGCGTTTGGGTTTACACGGCTTGTAAACTCGTTAAAGAATATAAGTTTTTTAGTTATTCTTATCAAAAGTTTGCGGTATGGTTTGCAGTAATCTTTTCGGTTGCTCAAGTTTTAACCCTAACGTATACTTTTCTTTTGTATTTTCCGCTCGTAGGCTATTTTTTGCAAGGCGGAAATATCTACTTAGGCGAGTATGCTAAACTTGTTAACGCTAACGCTGAAGAATTTATCTTTATAGGAAATCTTTTCGTAGACCATATTGTTTATCCTTATACTAACTTTAGGGCGTTGTCTATCGTTTTGGATATTATGTCTACTGCTAGCGCTCTTTTCGACCTTGCGGTTGCTATTATTCAAATCAATTTATACTTGGTGCTTTTCAGAAAGTTTTGGCCAGAACACTATATCGTTGGCGCAATCGTGTCTTTCTTTGGACTTTTCCCATTCTTTATCTTTGCGATAAGAAACAAAAGGGCTGTTCGCGTTTATCGTTATACGCCAAACTACACTAATTATAATCAAAGGCCACAAGATTATAGCCAACCACAAAGACCTGTTCGCAGAGATGAAGATCCTTTCATAGAGTTTAGCGATAAAGACGACGATCCATTCTCTGACATATTTAACAACGACAAGAAAAACGGAGATAACTAAATGAAAACGGATAACATTGCCGCTATCTCCACGGGAATGGTTGCGAGCGGTGTTGCGGTTATTAGAATAAGCGGACCGTCTCCTCTTCAAGTTGCCGAAAAGATGTTTAAGCCACTTGGCAAAACTAAGGTTTGCGATTTTGAGCCGAACAAAATGTATCCCGGCGAGATTGTTGCAAAAGGCTTTAACGATTTTGGAATGTGCGTTTACTTCAAAGCCCCTAAAAGTTTTACGGGGGAAGATTCGGTTGAGTTCCATTCGCACGGCGGTTTAGCCATAACCAAAGGAATTTTAAACAAAATTTTCTCGCTTGGCGTTCGCCCTGCTACTAACGGCGAATTTACCAAGCGCGCTTTTCTTAACGGCAAACTCTCGCTTTCTTCTGCCGAAGGCTTAATCGACATGATTAACAGCGAATCGGAAAGCGGAGTTAAGGCAGGGTATTATCTTTATAGAGAAAAATTGCTCAGCGCAGTAAATTCTATTCAAGATAGACTTACCGACAGCCTTTCTCAAATAGACGTGGATATGGACTTTCCAGAAGAAGACATAGAGCAAACGGCAACTCCTAAAATTAAACAAGACATAGAGATTAGCATACAAAAATTAGACAGTTTACTTTCAACCTACCGCACGGGCAGAACGCTTAAAGACGGTGTTAAGGTGGGTATCGTTGGCAAGCCAAACACGGGAAAGAGTTCTACTCTCAACGCTTTGCTTAACTACGACAAGGCTATCGTTTCGTCAGTTGCAGGAACGACAAGAGATATAGTTGAAGGCAGTATCGACATCAACGGCGTTAGATTTAACTTTTCGGATACCGCGGGTATTAGAGAGAGTGATGACGAGATAGAAGAAATAGGCGTAAGCCTATCAAAGCGCGTGCTTAACGAGAGCGACTTAATAGTCTTTATTGCAGACGCTTCCGACTTTGATAGTAGCGACGAGCAAATTTTGCAGTCGGTCATTGACAAGAACTTGTTGTTCGTAATGAATAAGACGGATAAAAGCGACTTTAAGCACGAAAGAGCAGATATTTACATATCGGCATTAGAAAAGATAAACGTAGACGGGTTAAGACAGGCTATCTACGACAAGACAGCGTTAAAGGGCTTAGATTTAAGCGGTGATTTCCTTTGTGAAGAAAGACATTTTGATGCGCTTAGTAGGGCGAAAACAAGTCTTGTATCCGCACTAAACTCAATAGAAAGCGTGTCGCTTGATATTCTTGCGATAGACGTTAAAGACGCATGGGACGCGTTAGGGGAAATTTCAGGCAAAACGGCTACTGAAGAAATTATCAATAATATTTTTTCTAAGTTTTGCGTAGGAAAATAAGGGGAACAAATGGTAAATCTCGAACTATACAGAGTTTTTTATACGGTTGCTAAATGCGGAAGTCTTACTAAGGCGGCGGAAGAACTTTTTATCTCTCAGCCTGCCGTTTCGCAAGAAATAAAGCAACTTGAAACTCAACTTGGCGGTCAACTCTTTAACCGAACCAGAAAGGGCATGGAACTTTCGGAAACGGGTGGCAAGCAAATTTTCCCACTCGTTGAACAGGCGTTAAAACTTTTTGACCAAGTGGAAAGCAAGTATTCTGAAATTAAGGGCACGGCAACGGGTATCGTTCGCGTGTGTGCTTCTGATACGGTTAGCACTCACTTTTTATTGCCTTTCGTTAAAGAGTATCACGAGAAATATCCCGACGTTAACTTGATTTTACAAAATTGCACTTCAAACGAAACGGTTGAACTTTTGAAAAACAAAAAGGGCGACGTTGGGTTTGTTAATTTACCCATTGACGATAGCGATATAAACCTTTCGGGCGTGGTTATGCAACTGCACGACACCTTCGTTGCGAGCGAAAAGTTCGCGCATTTAACCAAAGAGCCTATCGATTTAAAACGTTTGCAAGACTATCCACTCTTGATGCTTGAACTCTCTACCGCAACAAGACAGGCAATAGTGTCTTACGCGCATTCGCAAGGCATTCACCTTCACCCTGAAGTGGAACTCGGCAGTTTAGAACTCATGACCGAACTTGCAAAGGCGGGAATAGGTATCGCTTGTATTCCAAGAGAGTTTGTAAAACACGAACTTGAAAGTGGAAGTTTATTAGAAATTAAAACTACGCCCAGTCTTCCAAGTAGGGCAATAGGTTTAGCGCTTCCTAAAACCGAAGACCTTACCTTTGCGGTTAAGGAATTCGTCAAAATGGTTAGCGGTAACAAAAAGTAAAAGGAGAAAACTATGGCTGAATGGCTTAACGTAACCTTTCACGGCTTAGATAACGCCGTGTTTACGGCTATGGGAAATATCAACTGTGGCTTCCTTAATTTTTTCTGTAAGGTATTTTCTTTTTTGGGAGAAAAGGGTATTCCACTTATTCTTGCAAGTTTAGTTTTAATGTGCTTTGCAAAGACGAGAAAAATCGGTTTTACCATGCTTTTGGCAATAGCAATCGGCGCGATATTTACTAACGTAATTTTAAAGAACGTAGTTGCAAGGGCAAGACCTTTTGCGCAAAGTGATTACTATAATTACTTGTGGCAACAGGCAGGCGCGGTTGAAGAAGGCGAGTTTTCGTTCCCGTCGGGGCACACCACCGCCACCACCGCTTTCGTGGTAGGCTTATTCCTTGCTTGTGACAAAAAGTGGAGCTGGATAGGACTTCCCTTTGCATTACTTATGGGCTTTTGCCGTGTATATCTCGTTGTGCATTTTACAACCGACGTGCTTGCAGGTATTATCGTCGGCACGATTGCAGGTATTTGTTCTTTCTTTTTGGTTAAACTTATATATAAATGGCTTAACAAAAATCCACAGTCAAAGTTTTGTGACTTTGCGCTTAATTTTAGCGTGGTAAACCTATTCGCAAAAGATAAAAACACCGATAACGATAAAGCGGAATAAAATTTTTGCGGAGATTTAATGAAAACTAAAAAACAACGACCGTCGTTAGAGAGTGCAGAGTTTTGGCAAAATGCAACGCCAAAAGAATGCGCCCGCGCGGTGGTCAAGTTGGTTAGAAAAAAATTATACAAAAGGAAAAAAGAAAAATGAAAAAGTTTTTTGGAGAATTCAAAAAATTCATTACTCGCGGTAACGTATTAGACATGGCTGTCGGCGTTATCGTCGGCGGTGCGTTTACGGGTATCGTAAATGGCTTATCTAACTACATTTTAAAGCCTTTAATCAATGCTTTACTTGCAGTTATTTTGGGTAGCGAAGGTTTAGACGGTGCAGTTACAATGCTTTCTGCTGCGTATACCGAAACGGGCGCTATCGACCTTGCTAAGTCTATCTATATAGACTGGGGCGCATTCATAAGTGCAGTTATCAACTTCTTCTTGATTGCTATAACCTTGTTCACTATCGTTAAGGTTATCAATTCCGTTCGCGAAAAGAACGAAGAACTTGCTAACAAAATCAAGAAGTTAAAACTTACCAAAGAACAAAAGAAAGAACTTAAAGCAAAAGGCATTAGCCGTTTTGACAAAGATGCTGTAAAAGCTTACCTTGACGAAAAGGAAGCTGAGAAAAAGGCTCAAGAAGAACAAGCTAAGTTAGAAGCCGACGAAAAGGCAAAGCTTGAAAGAGAGCAAAACCCAACGGTAGAAGATTTATTAAAGCAAATCAAGGAAATTCTACAAGCAAAATAAGTTTATTAAAAGACCATCGATAAAAGGTGGTCTTTTTTGTTTATTTTTCCATAAAAATTTATATTCCGTCCATTTACACTATGGACAAAAACAAGAAAAAGTAGTATAATAGAAAAAATACTTTAATTAGGGGTTTTATATATGCAAAAGGCAAAGTATAAGAGAGTTATTATTAAGTTGTCTGGCGAAGCGCTCGCAGGGGAAAAGGGCAATGGTATTGACGAAAAGATTTTAGATATCGTTACCGATGAAATTATCGCTGTTACCAAACTCGGCGTTCAAGTAGGCATAATCGTTGGTGGCGGAAACTTCTGGCGTGGCCGTCAGGGTAGAGAAATGGACAGGTCCACCGCAGACCACATGGGAATGCTCGCAACCGTTATAAACGCTCTCGGGCTTCAAGACGCGCTTGAAAGAAAGGGCGCTCCTACAAGAGTTCAAACGGCGCTCACCATTACCCGTGTTGCTGAACCTTATATTTTAAGAAAGGCTATGTCGCACCTTAATAAAAACAGAATCGTTATCTTTGCTTGTGGAACGGGCAACCCCTATTTTACTACCGATACGGCTGCCGCTCTCCGCGCCGCTGAAATAGGCGCAGAAGTATTGCTTCTCGCTAAAAACGTCGACGGTATTTACGATTCCGATCCAAAGCTTAATCCAAACGCTAAAAAACTCAAAGAAGTTTCTTATAAAGACTACATTGCTCAAGGCTTAAAGGCGATGGATACGACTGCAATCACCATTTGTATGGAAAACCAAATTCCCGTTCTCGCATTCGGACTCTTTGAAAAAGATTCTCTCGTTCGCGCAGTTGCGGGCGAAGATATTGGAACTATCATCAAGTAATTTTAACCACAAAAATATAAAGGAGATTAAAAATGGCTATCGAAAACGAACAATTTGAAATGATTTTAATGGAAACTATGGAAAGAACGGATAAAACCGTTTCAGTATTAAACAGCGAATACGTTACTATTAGAGCGGGCAGAGCAAACCCACACATTTTAGACAAAGTTTTGGTTGACTACTACGGAACGCCAACTCCTATCAACCAAGTTGGCAACCTTTCAGTTAGCGAAGGTAGAATTTTGGTTATTTCACCTTGGGACGCTTCTATGCTCAAAGTTATTGAAAAGCAAATTCTTGCAGACAACATCGGCATAACCCCCGTTAACGACGGTAAGGTTATACGTTTAGTTTTCCCTGTTCTAACAGAAGAAAGAAGAAAAGAACTCGTTAAACAAACCAAAAAAATGGCAGAAGATTCTAAGGTTGCTATCCGTAACATCAGACGCGACGCTATGGATACCTTAAAGAAAATGAAAAACAACAAAGAACTTTCTGAAGACGAACACGCTTCTTGCGAAAAGGAAATCGACAAGGTTATTTCTGAAAGCATCGAAAAAATCGAAAAGCTTTCTGTTGATAAAGAAAAGGACATTTTATCCGTATAATGGAAAACAAATTGCCAAGCCACGTTGGTATTATTATGGACGGCAACGGCAGGTGGGCAACCGCTCGTGGAAAAGAGCGTTCCTACGGGCATAGAGCTGGTTCGGACAACGTGGATAAAATCGTTACTCACGCATTCAGTCGCGGGGTAAAGGCGCTTACTCTTTACGCGTTTTCTTCTGAAAATTGGGCTCGCCCAAAAAAAGAAGTTGACGAACTTATGCGCCTTTTAAAAATCTACTTTAAAAAGTTTATCAAAAAGGTGGTAAAAAACAAAGTCCGCCTTTTTGTTATGGGCGATTTATCCGTTTTAGACGCTGAGCTTCAAAAGATTATCAGCGAAGGAATGGAAAAGACCAAAGACTACGGCGACAACGTTTTAAACATCGCCGTTAACTACGGCGGAAGACAAGAGATTGTCCACGCTGTAAACCGTCTTTTGGAAAATAACTTGCCCGTTACCGTAGAAGGTATTTCTAAAAACCTTTACACGGCGTTTATCGGAGAGCCTGACCTTATTATTAGAACGGGCGGGGAACTCCGCATTTCTAACTTTATGCTCTACCAAGGGGCGTATAGCGAACTTTATTTTACCGACGTATTGTGGCCTGACTTTGACGAGAAACAGTTTGACCTTGCTATGGAAGAATTTTCTCGTAGAAATCGCAGATACGGAAAGGTTTAAGGAATTATTATGAAGATAAGAGTTATAAGCGGTGCGTGTTTCGTCGCTATCGTTACGGGATTTTTCTTACTCCGTGAATTTGTTGACGCAAGGCTATTTTCAATATTTTTGTGGTTCTTATGCACGGTGGGTGCGTTTGAAATGGCGCGCGCAGCAAGGCAAAAAACGGGTGACGGAATTTATTTAATATCCATAATCTTTGGTTTTTTAACCGTTCCCGTATACTGTGTAACCGAATATTTCGTTTGCCCTGGATACGGCTACGTTTTTGCACTTATCACCATGCTTTGCGCCTTGGTGTTTAACCTTGGCTTGTTAACTACAAACCCAAACAAAAAAGCCGTAATCGGCTATGCTACGTTAGACGCGCTTTATCCATCAGCATTGATACTTTTCATGCTTTTAATAAACGGTCTTTCGGGGGATAAAGGCTTTATCGCAATGCTTTTAACCTTTGTAATCTCACCTTTTTCAGACACCTTTGCCTACTTTGTAGGAAGCCTTTGCAAAGGTCCTAAACTTTGCCCAAGGCTAAGTCCTAAAAAGACGTGGTCGGGTGCTATCGGTGGAACGCTTGGCGGTGCAATAGGAAGCATTATAGTCTTCTTTGTGTTTGGCAAAGCGCTCGGCGGATATTTTACTTGGTGGGTATTCTTGCTCTTAGGTTTAGTGGCTTCTGTGTTGACCATTATAGGCGACCTTTTTGAAAGTTTTATTAAACGTAGACTTGAAATAAAAGACATGGGTAAAATCATGCCCGGGCACGGCGGTGTGCTTGACAGAATTGACGGAACTACTTTCGCATCGGTTATCATTTTTATCACCTTTGCGGTATTATAATTGATTATGAAAAAAATTGCTCTTATAGGAAGCACGGGTTCTATCGGCGTTCAAACGTTAAACGTCGTTAGAAGAAACCCCGAACAATTTAAAATCGTATCTTTGGCGGCGGGTTCAAACGCAGACCTTTTGAAACAACAGGTTGCGGAGTTTTGTCCTGCCGTTGCTACTTTATCTTCTAAGCAAGAGTGGACGAAAGAGTTTTCGTCTACGCAATTTTTCTTTGGCGAAAACGCGTTTAAGTCTGCTGTTATCGACGATGCGGATATTGTTGTAATCGCGCTCGTTGGATATAAGGGCATAATCGCTGTGTTGGACGCTATCAATAAGGGCAAAGATATTGCGCTTGCTAACAAAGAAAGTTTAGTCGTTGGTGGACAGCTCGTTATGCGCCTTGCAAAGGAAAAGGGCGTTAACATCTATCCTGTCGATAGCGAACATTCGGCTATTTGGCAATCGCTTTCAATGAATTTTAATAAGCCCTTTAACAAACTCATTTTAACGGCAAGCGGTGGCGCGTTTAGAGATTACACAAAAGAACAGTTAAAAAGCGTAACCGCAAAGGACGCGCTAAAACACCCCAACTGGGCTATGGGTAACAAGATTACCGTAGACTGCGCTTCAATGGTTAACAAGGCTTTTGAAGTTATCGAAGCAAAATGGCTTTATAATGCACCTTTCGACAAAATAGACGTTATAATTCATAGGGAAAGTATCATACACTCTATGGTAGAGTATTTTGACGGCTCGGTTATCGCGCAGATGAGTTATCCATCAATGGAACTTCCCATTGCGCTTGCTCTAAGCCCCGATAAAAGATTACCTTCAAACGTCAAATCTCTTGACTTTGCAACTATTAAAAACCTTACCTTTAATGCTCTCGACAAGGATAAATATCCTTGCTTTGATTTAGTGGTTAACGCTGGGAAAAAAGGCGGTTGCTATCCTGCCGTTGCTAATGGGGCAAACGACGTTGCCGTTAACCTATTCTTGCAAGATAAAATTTCTTTTGGGGATATTTACAAGGCAATTGACAACGCGCTTTGCCATTTTAAGGGCGAGTGCAGTTGCTCTTTTGAATGTTTTGAAAATGCCAACGACTACGCACGTCGTAGCGTTATGGAGTTGTTTAATATTAAATGAATTTATTGTTAGCGTCGTTTTCACAAATAATGTCATACGTCGGCTACATTTTGTTAGCCATTCTCGTTTTGCTCGTTATGATTACCGTGCACGAATTAGGGCACTATATAGCGGGCAAGATTTTTAAGTTTAAAATCGACGAGTTTGCAATAGGCTTTGGCCCTAAACTATTTAAAAAAACTAAAAAGAACGGCGAGGTTTTTTCTGTTAGACTTCTACCTGTCGGTGGGTTTTGCGCATTTCATGGCGAAGACGAAGATAACCAAGATAAAGACGCGTTTAACAACAAACCTGCATGGCAAAGAATAATCGTGCTTATATCAGGCGCGCTTATGAATTACCTTCTTGCCGTTATGCTTATCGCTTTGATGTTCGGCATTTACGGGCATACCGCAATGCTTACTCTTTATACTGACGGGGAAACTGAACAGTATGCTTATGAATACAGTCTTCAAGACAGAGATATTATCATTCGTGCGGACGGTAAAAACGTATACCTTGTAACCGACTTAATGAATGCTATTGACGGCGGAGAAAAAGGCGACTTAGTAGATTTTGAAATCATTAGAAACGGCGAAATTATAGACGCTAAAATCATGCTTCGTTCCAACGCTAATTTTGACAACGTTGAAGATGTTCGCACTCTTTATAACGCCTTAGGTATAACCTATCAAACGGCAGAAGACGGCACTATTGTTAGTAGTGGTCTATACGCTACGGGGGTTCGCTTAGGCTTTTTCTCAACGCTTGGGCGAAGTTTTGATTATTCGTTTAAACTCGCAGGCACAATCTTTAAGATTTTAGGGCAACTCTTGACGGGGAACTTGGGTATTAAGTCTATGGGCGGAACGGTTACCACTCTTTCGGTTACCGCAGACGCTATTAAGGTTGGCGGTTTTAGAAATCTTTTAAACATCGCTTCGTTTATAGGCGTAAACCTTGCTGTGTTCAACCTTTTGCCTATCCCTGCGCTCGACGGTTCAAGGGTAGTGTTCGGCTTAATCGAATGGATAAGACGCAAACCGCTTAACCGAAAGGTGGAAGGCATTATACACACAGTCGGCTTTGTCTTGATACTTCTTTTTGCAGTCTTTGTAGACGTTCAACAATGTTTTTAGGTGGTTATAACTAAAAATAATATACTTTATAAGAAAAAATATGTTAAAATCGTTTTATTTTTAACAGTAGTTGTGATAAAATAAGCAAGAAAAACAGTTTGGAGGAAACCAAAAATGGCAATTAAAAATCAATATCTACTCGATTTACTTGCAACGGTAGAAAAAAGAAACCCTAACAAACCAGAATTTATTCAAGCGGTTACCGAAGTTTTTTCAACTTTAGAACCCGTTATTGAAAAAAGACAAGACTTAGTTGACGCTGGCGTTTTAGAAAGAATGGTAGAACCTGAAAGACAAATCATTTTCAGAGTTCCATGGGTAGACGACAATGGCAAATATCACGTTAACCGTGGTTACAGAATTCAATACAATTCTGCTATCGGTCCTTACAAGGGCGGTATAAGACTTCACCCATCAGTTTGTCCTTCTATCATGAAGTTCTTAGGCTTTGAACAAGTTTTCAAGAACGCGCTCACCACTCTCCCTATGGGCGGTGCTAAGGGCGGTTGCGACTTTGACCCTAAGGGCAAGTCTGACAACGAAATTATGAATTTCTGCCAAAGCTTCATGACCGAACTTTATCGTCACATCGGCGCTGACTTAGACGTTCCAGCAGGCGATATCGGAACGGGCGCAAGAGAAATCGGTTATATGTTTGGTCAATACAAGAGAATTAAAAACGAATACGTTGGCGTTCTCACGGGTAAAGGCTTAACCTACGGCGGAAGCCTTGCAAGAAAGGAAGCAACGGGCTTTGGTCTTTGCTACTTCACCAACGAAATGTTACAAGCAAACGGCTCTTCTTTTGAAGGCAAAACCGTTTTAGTTTCAGGTTCTGGTAACGTTGCTATTTACGCTTGCCAAAAGGCAACCGAATACGGCGCAAAAGTTGTTGCTATGTCTGATAGCAACGGCTATATATACGATAAAGACGGCATCGACCTTGATGCGGTTAAGCAAATCAAGGAAGTTGAAAGAAAGAGAATTAAAGAATACCTTTCTTATCGTCCTAACGCAGAATATCACGAAGGTTGCTCTGGTATTTGGACTATTCCTTGTGATATCGCTCTTCCTTGCGCAACTCAAAACGAAATCAATGGCGAAAGCGCAAAAATCTTAGTTAAGAACGGCTGTAAGGTTGTATCAGAAGGCGCAAACATGCCTTCTACTCCCGAAGCAATCGATACTTATCTTTCTAACGGTCTTCTCTACGGACCTGCAAAAGCTGCAAACGCAGGTGGCGTTGCAACTTCAGGTTTAGAAATGACTCAAAACTCTATGAGACTTTCTTGGTCTTTTGAAGAAGTTAACGAAAAACTTCACGGCATCATGAAGAGCATCTTCAAAGCATGTGACGAAGCTTCTAAGGAATACGGAATGCCTGGCAACTACATGGCAGGTGCAAACATTGCAGGCTTCTTAAAAGTTGCAGAGTCTATGAAGGCACAAGGCAACGTATAATTAAACGAATTATAAACTTCGCATGGCGTCGTTAACTGATTCGCCAAAACAACCTCGATGACCAGACGGTCTATCTTGTCTGTTTTGGCTCTCGAGCCTATCCATGCTTGTTTCTAATCCGTTTAATACTTGTAAACACGGCTAACATTGTAAAAATAAAAAGGCACTCGTTAAGAGTGCCTTTTGGTTTTTAAACAACAACTTCTAATCTTTATATTTTTCGTTTGCTGATTGCACGTTCTTCTTTATGCGTTCGCGAAGTTCTAACGGGGTGAGCACTTCAACTGCATTAAGATATTGCATTGCCCAATATTCCATCGCGTTTACGCTTGCGTAAATGCTTACGTAATTTGTGTCGTTTTTTCGCTCTATGGTTATATCTTTTCCAAACCAGTCTACAACTTGGTCAATTACGCCGTCGTCGGCTGTAAAGGTTATGCGTTGAGGCTCGTCGCAAAACATGTATGGCATTGACGCGGAAAAGCGTTTGTAATCTATGCCGTTTTCAAAACCCTTAACCGACTTTAACGGAGTTCTAATAGTGTCCATAAGTTCGATATCGGTAATTCTATCCATTCTAAAATACTGAACGTGTTTCCACCTTTCATCAAAGCACATTAAATAATAACGTTGGTTTTGCAAAATCATTTGATAAGGGGAAACGACGTGAGTAGCGGAGTGGTGCATTTTTTTGTCCGTTCCGTATTTGTTGTAATCAAACTTAATTTGAAGGTTGGATTCTATGGCTTCGTCAATAATTTCTACGTTGTAAAAAACGGCGACGTTTTCCGTCTTGTTCCAATCGCCCACCGAATATATGTTTTTAACGTGTTTTTTGAAGTATTTATTCGACTGACTACAAAGCTTTTCAATGAGTTCTTTTGACTGTTTTGGCGTTATGTGTTTGCTCGATAAAACGCTATCTATAAGCAGTTTTAGTTCGCTGTCTTCAAACGTGCGCGCTGATAAATAAGAGCCTTTTTTGGTCGTTTCTATATCATATCCCGCTTCGTTTAGGAGTGATATATTTCTGCCAATTGCCTTTCTTTCAATGGTTAAATCAAACTCGCTTTTTAATAACTCTACAATCTTATCGTGTTTTATAGGGTGATTTGAGTCGCTATGTTTTTCTAAAACTTGCAAAATTCTAATGAGTGCTAACTTTTTTGGTTCAAAACTTTCCATGTCTTACCTTTTATAATATATTATCATAATTACTATACCAAAATTGTCGCAACAATGCAAGGGGTTAAATAAAAAAAGGATAACGAGTTTTTGTTATCCTTTTTATTTTAAGTGTTTGTTCTATACCAAAATTGCGATTGAGATAGAACAGTAAATGATGAGTGACAATGCGTCTACGATAGTAGTCATAACGGGGCTTGCAACAACCGCGGGGTCTAAGCGAACGAGTTTAACGAAAATGGGGAGCATGCAACCTACGAGTTTTGCAAGAACGATACTGATAAGACACACTGCAGAGATTACCAACGAAACGTCAACCGTTATGCTTGCATCGTAAAGTCTATCAAGAAGCATAAGCTTTCCAAAGCACACCACAGCAACGGTAAGTCCTACCGCCAACGAAACCAAAACTTCTTTTAAGATTACCCTAAAAAGGTCTTTGGGCTCGACTTCGCAAAGGGCGAGCGCACGAATTACCGTAACTGACGTTTGACCGCCTGCGTTACCTGCCGTTCCCATAAGCATGGGGACGAACGCGTATAGCACGGGGGATAGCCTGCTTTCGTAACCGGCGAGAATAATGCTTGTAAAGGTTGACGTAAGCATTAACATAATAAGCCACGGAATACGCGATTTCCAAATACTGAAAACCGACTGTTTTAGATATGGCTTTTCGCTTGGCAAGATAGCCGCCATTTTTTGGATATCTTCGGTCGCTTCTTCTTGAATAACGTCTACCGCGTCGTCGACTGTAACTATACCAACGATACAACCCTCGTGGTCGATAACGGGAAGGGCAATAAAGTCGTATTTAGAAAACTTTAACGCCACTTCTTCCTTGTCTTCTAAGGTATCAACGGTGATGACGCTTGGGTCCATAACGTTTTCTATAAGTTCGTCTTTGTCAGCAAAGAGTAAATCGCGAACGGTAACAACGCCGATTAAGTGCTTTTTAGAGTCGGTAACGTAGCAAGTGTAAATAGTTTCTTTGTTTTGTCCCGTTCTTGAAATCTTATCAAACGCTTCCTTAACCGTGCTTTTTGCAGAGAACGAAGTGTATTCGGTGGTCATTATCGAGCCTGCCGAATAGTCGGGGTATTTAAGAAGTTCGTTTATTTGTTTTCTATCTTCGGGGGCAGAGTTTTTAAGTATTCTTTTAACCACGTTTGCGGGCATTTCTTCAATGATGTCAACCGTATCGTCTAAGAACATATCGTCAATAATGGCTTTAAGTTCTTTATCGGTAAACGCTTTAATCAAAAGTTCTTGAGTGTCCGAATCAAATTCAACGAAAACGTCAGACGCGAGTTCTTTTGGAAGCAAACGGAAAAACACCACTTGCGCCTTTTCGTCAAGGTTGTCTTCTATGAACTGGGCTATGTCGAAAGGCTCCATATCAAGAAGCGCCATTCTTAAATCGGCAAACTTTCTGTTTTCAAAAGAATATAAAAGTTTTTCATAAAGCATTTCTAATTCTTCGTTCATAACAACCTCCCTTTATAGAATTTGTGGAAATAAAAAACCCACCGAAAGTCCGGTGGGAATAATAGCAACAAATCACGCCTTTTGGCGTGCAACGTGTAACCATACTGGCTTTAGCACCGTAGGGCAATGAAACTGCATTAAATCACGCCTTGTTTTCGACGTGGTTTGCTGACCTTCTCATAGTGTCTCCACTACTTCGCGGCAGCAGTCCGTATCCCTATGGTAGCCTTACCCACTGGAATTTCGTCGAAGCACAACCATTTGTCATTATCCTGCTTGCGCACGATAATTGACTCTGCGGTTGGCTTCTCCTCTTCGCAAAAATTTCTTCGACAATTTTTGCGATATATTTTTTTAGGTAGCACAACCATTTGTCATTATCCTGCTTGCGCACGATAATTGACTTTGTGGTCAGCTTCTCTATTCGTAAGACAGTGTATACCTATCTTAACCGTTTGTCAAACATATTTATGCAATATGTCAATATTTTTAAATTAATCAGGGGTGTCTTCCCCGTCGATTTTAACGTTGTAAGATATTTTGGGGTTAATTTCTCGAACGGCTAAAATAAACTGTTCGTAAAACTCAGGGGCGATAACAACTATTATAAAATTTGTTTCACCAAAATAAGCGACCAGTTTGTTGCTCTTTTTAAAGTGGATAAGTTCAGTTAGTTCGCTAACGTCAAACCTACTTTTAATAAACCCTAAGTAAGAATACACGCAACCGTTTTTAATAACGTATTTTCCGTAAACCATAATGCTTATGGAGAGCGAAAGCAAAACTAAGCACAATAGACACAGTATTGCACCCGAAACTACGCGTTTATCACTTATACCAGCATATTCTACTATGGTGAAAATATTCCAAACGAGTCCGCCAAGTGAAACGAGCGATATAACTGTCAACAATATCCAAACGGTAACCGAGTATTTGAATCTAAAAGTCTTCATGTCTATATTTTATAATATAGCCTTAAAAAAATCAAGTGCGAAATTTAACTTTTTTTGTCCCTTGCACTTTATCTTTTACTTGCAAAACTTTTCAGTATGTTGTATACTACTATCGTAAAAAACAGATGGAGAACTTGGAGATTACTATGATAAAACTAATCAACAAAGGCGTAGTTTACAAAAACGGAAGAATCGTTCGCGCAAATGCGAGCGATAAGGTAAACAACAAAGGCACTATGGCGTATAAAATTTTATCCGCACACAACGTGTCTGGTAACGACCAAAAACTCAACGTTAAGTTTGACGAAATTACATCTCACGATATAACTTACGTTGGCATTATTCAAACGGCAAAGGCGAGCGGTCTTGAAAAATTCCCGTTGCCTTACACTTTAACCAACTGTCACAACTCACTCTGCGCGGTTGGTGGAACTATCAATGAAGACGACCACGTATTTGGTCTATCCGCTGCTAAAAAATACGGTGGGGCATTCGTGCCACCACACCTTGCGGTAATTCACCAATACATTCGTGAAATGCGCGCATTCTCAGGCGGTATGATTTTGGGCTCCGACTCACATACAAGATACGGCGCGCTCGGAACTCTCGCAGTTGGCGAAGGCGGTCCCGAACTCGTTAAACAGTTGCTTAATAGAACTTACGACTTAGATATGCCCGAAATAGTTGCAGTGCAATTAAAGGGTAGACTTCGCAAGGGCGTAGGTCCACACGACGTTGCTTTGGCGCTCGTTAAAGCGACCTTTAAGAGCGGTTTTGTTAAGAATAAAGTTTTAGAATTCGTTGGCAACGGTATCAAAACCCTTTCTATGGATTTTAGAAACGGTATTGACGTTATGACTACCGAAACCACTTGCCTTTCTTCTATTTGGATGACTGACGATAAAACTAAGGCATACTACGCTGAACACGGTAGAGTTGGCGCATACAAGCAAATGTCCCCTGACGAAGGTGCTTACTATGATAAAGGTATTGTAATCGACCTTTCTAAGGTTGAACCTATGATAGCGCTTCCTTTCCACCCATCTAACGCGTATACCATTAGGGACTTCTTATCTCGTCCTTACGAACTCTTAAAAGAGTGCGAAGAAGCAGGTAACAAACTTCTTCCCGAAGGTAAAGGTCAATTCCGTTTGACAGATAAAATTAAAGACGGAAAAGTTTATGTTGAACAAGGCGTTATCGCAGGTTGCGCAGGCGGTATGTTCGAAAACATTGCCGAAGCGTCTGACATTTTAGGCGATACCGCTATTGATAACAACGATTTTACCTTGGACGTTTACCCATCAAGCCAACCTGTTTACAAAGGACTTGTTGACACCGGTTACATAGGCAAACTTATGGATAACGGCGCTGTTATTAAAACGGCGTTCTGCGGTCCTTGTTTCGGTGCGGGCGACGTTCCTCAAAACAACGGCTTGTCCATTCGTCATACTACAAGAAACTTTGAAAGTAGAGAAGGTAGTAAACCTGCAAACGGTCAACTTTCAGCCGTTGCGCTTATGGACGCAAGAAGTATCGCTGCAACCGCTAAAAACGGTGGCGCAATCACTTCGGCTATGGATGAAGCGTATACAAGCAAAATTAAAAAATATCGTTTTGATACAAAGATTTATCGTTCACGCGTGTTTAACGGCGTGGAAAAGGCAGATACCAACGCAAGTTTGGTTTACGGACCTAACATTGCCGACTGGCCAAAGATGGAAGAACTTAAAGACAATTTATTGTTAAAGGTTGTTTCCGTTCTTAACGATCCCGTTACCACTACCGACGAACTTATTCCATCGGGCGAAACGTCTTCCTATCGTTCTAACCCCTTAAAACTTGCTGAGTTCGCTCTTTCGAGAAAAGATCCTGGCTACGTTGCAAGGGCAAAGGCTGTTAAAAAGGACGGTTTCCCAACCGAACTCGGTCTTGATGAAAGCACCACTACTTACGGAAGCGTAGTTTGTTCAATTAAACCGGGCGACGGCTCTGCAAGAGAACAAGCGGCTTCTTGCCAAAGAGTTTTGGGCGGTGTTGCTAACGTTGCAAAAGAATACGCAACCAAGCGATATAGAAGCAACCTTATCAACTGGGGTATGCTTCCATTCCTTGCAGATAAAAACGACTTTAACGTTGGCGAATATATTTATATAGAAAACGTAAAAAAGGGAATAGAGAGCGGAGCGAAAGAATTTAAGGCAAAAATCCTTGGCGAAAAACCACGTCAAATCACCTTAAAAATGGACGCGCTCACCGACGCAGAAAAACAAATAATCTTAAAAGGTTGTTTGATAAATTACTATAAAGGTTAAGATAAAAATTAAAACGGCTGGCGAGAAATCGCAAGCCGTTTTAACATTTTAAAAAGTTATTTTATTAAGCCTTTTTGCATACTAATTAGTATGAGTTTTTTAGAGAGCGTTAAAGAAATCATCGGCTTAGAGCAGTTTCCTGCGCCCGTTTTTCGCGCGACCATAATAGGCGACGTGGCAGGCTTTTTTGAAGGCGTGGTCGACGTGCAGACGTGGAGCGACGAGCAAATTGTTATCCGCCTTAAAAAGGGCGGTTTTATAATAAACGGGAAAAATCTTTACCTTAAAAAATATTGCGCGGGGGATTTAGTGGTTTGCGGAAAAATTACTTCCACCCAAAGAATTTAGACGGGGTGTATTCTGTCTATCAAATAGAGGGGCTTAATCAAGATAGGCTTATTAAAAACCTAAAAAACGGCGGTTTAACCTTATATAACGTCAAAAAAATCGCTAACCATAAGATGAGTTTAGAGATTAGTGTTAAACAAGATAAAAATTTTTTTGCAATAGTTGAAAAAATGTGTTATACTAATCTTGAATTAAAGCCTAAAATAGATAAAAAGCGAAAAAAACTTCTTAAAAAGGGTGTTATTGCCACCAAAAGTGAGTGCGGTTACAATATAAAACTGACGCGTGTTCACGGAAAGGCATATCCGCTGTATTATTTATTTACCCACGTGGGGGTTTTAATAGGTGCGATTATATTTTGTTTAGGCGCTTATCACGTTGACGATTACATATTCTCGTTTGAGTTTACGGGGAGTGGAAACGTTGTTGAAAACCGCGTAGTGGAATACTTAAATAGCGTTGGCGTTGAAAAGGGAAAACGCTTTTCCGAGTTCGACTTAAATGTTTTGGCGGACGGCATTCTTGCTGAAAACCCACTTTTAAGTTATGCAGGTTGCTTAAAGCGTGGCAATAAGATGGTTATAGAACTCGTTCTTGCAAAGAACGGAACGGATATCTTAGACGAAAGCATTAAAAGTCTATCTTCTGATGTGGACGGAGTCGTTAAAGAACTTAAAGTTTACCGTGGCACTCCGCTTGTCGGTGTGGGCGATAAGGTAAGCGCAGGCGACCTTTTGGTGGACGGGGTTATTTCGCATAAAGACGTACAAATTGAGACCAACGTCTTGGCAAAAGTGGTGGTGCTTGCAGAGTTTAACTATACCTTTATTAGCCAGTTTGACGATAGGGAAACTCATGCCGAACTTTTGGCTATCGAAAGCCTAAACTTGCCCGTAGAATATTCAAAGATAACAAAACAACCCGATAAAGACGGGTATTTATACACGGTTACCTTGTATTATAACAGGGTTTTCGTGGCAGGATAATTAAAGGAAAAACTTATGAAAAAAGAAGTTAGCAGAAAACAACTTAAATGGACGAATAAAGACGTTGCCAAGGTGGCGACCGTTTACGTGGTGAACGTTATCGTGTTTGCCATGCTTTTTGTGTTGCTTGAACTTATTAACAGCAATTTTAAGACGAGCGTTTGGCAGGTGTTTAAGGCTCAGCCTTTATACCTACTAAACTTTTTGTTCCTTGCAATGATTGCCATTTGCTTTATGGCGGTATTCTTTTTGGTTATTGATAGAGATTTCTTGCATGATCCCGTTAACTCGGAAATGCTATTTTTAATAATGCAACTATCTCTTGCCATTGGCTTTTGCTGTTGCAAATACGTGCATATCTATTTTTCACCATTTGCAATCGCGGGGCTTTTAACACTTTATCTTACCAACTCTAAAACGGCTATTTTTATAAACGCTATTTACGGATATTTGTTTATAATCTTCTTTACGTTCTTAGGACTCAATACCAATTTTGTTGGAAGCTTAGAACAAACGATTTCTTTCTTTATTTTAAGTTTAGCATCAGGAATACTTGCAACCTTTGTAATGAACGGTGTTTATTCAAGATTTAAACTTATTGTAAAGAGTTTTATAATCTCCCTTCCAAACCTTGCGGGTGTGGGAATTTCCGTGCTAATGCAAGGCGAAGTAGACCTTGTTACCGCGCTTCTTGGCGCTGCGTTCTCAGGTCCTATTGCCGTGGCTTCGTTTATACTCATTCTTCCCATTATGGAAGGCTTGTTTAAGAAGGTTTCTTGCTTTAAGTATGCAGAACTTACCGACCACAAATCTAAGTTTGTTCGCAAAATGATAGAACAAGCGCCTGGCACGTTTAACCACTCCATAATCGTTTCCAACATTGCCGAATCGTGCGCTACCGCTATCGGCGAAGATGCGTTGCTTGCAAGAACTTGCGCGTATTATCACGACGTTGGTAAACTTCGTCGTCCCGAATACTTTACCGAAAATCAACAAGACGGCGTAAACCCACACGACGAACTAACACCTGAACTTTCTACTAACATAATCAAGGCGCACGCGCTTGACGGATATAATTTACTTCTTAAAAATAGAGTTCCTAAGGAAATCGCCGAAGTATGCTTACAGCACCATGGCACTATGCCCATGCTTTTCTTCTACGATAAGGCTAAGAAGTTTACCGACGGTGAAGTGGACGTTAATCAGTTCTCTTACGGTGGACCAAAGCCACAGACCAAGATTGCCGCTATCATGATGATAGCAGACGCTTCCGAAGCGGCTACGAGAACGCTCAAGGATAGGTCGAGAGAAAAGGTTGGTGCGGTAGTTCGTAAAGTGGTAAACGACAGAATGAAGTTAGGTCAATTTGACGAATGTGAAATTACCTTAAAAGAAATAACCATTATCATAAACACCGTTGTAAACAATCTTACGGGTATTTACCACCGCAGAGTGCAATATCCAAAGGTTAGTTTAGAAGGCTTGGAAGCCGAAATGGAAAAGGGCGAATAAAATAATGGCTGAACTTAAAATAGAATGCTTTAATAAAAAAATACATCTTAGAAAAATCGCAGAAGCCGTTTATTCTACACTCGGTCAAAAGGACGACTTAAAGGTAGAACTCGGGTTTGTTAGCGAACAAGAAATTCAAGAATACAACCGCCAAACAAGGGGCGTGGACAAGGTTACCGATGTGCTTTCATACCCCACTCTTGACGGTGTTTGCGGAAAGGTTTTGTATAAAAAAGACTTTCCCACAGACCTTGACGGAAAGTATTTGTTTTTAGGCTCTATAATCTTGTGCGAACAAAAGATTAAAAGCCAAGCAAAAGAATACGGACATTCTGAAAAGAGAGAAAGAGATTATCTTATAGTGCACGGACTTATGCACCTTTTCGGTTACGATCACACGACCGACCAAGATAAGGCTCTTATGAGAGAGAAAGAAAAACAAGCGCTAAAAATTTTAGGGATTGAACAATGAGAAGCGGATACGTAGCAGTAGTGGGTAGGGCAAACGCAGGAAAAAGCACTTTGGTCAACGTTATGGTTGGCGAAAAGGTGGCTATCGTTTCCCCTAAGCCCCAAACGACAAGAGATAGAATCACGGGTGTTTTAACCACCGACGATTATCAAATCGCCTTTGTGGATACCCCCGGTATTTATAAGGCGGACAACCTTCTTAACTCGGTTATGCAAAAGACGGTGCAAGACTGCTTAGAAGACGTTGATTTAGTGCTTTTCGTTATGGACGCGCACGCAGGCGTTTCGGATAAGGATAAGAACATTCTTAAAAAGTGGACGGGGCTTAAAGTTCCCACCGTGCTTGCCCTTACTAAGACGGACATTATGCCCGAAAACTTGCTTATAAACGAGATAAACGATTTGTCGGGAATGGTTGACGACATAGTTCCCGTTTCAGCAAGAAAAAACCGCAACGTTAAAGAACTTGTTAAGGTCATTGCGGACAAACTCCCCGAAGGGGACAAACTTTTTGACTTTGAGATTATTTCGGACAGGTCGGAAAAGTTTATGATAGGCGAGATAGTTCGTGAAAAGATTTTGGTTAAGTGCGACAAGGAAATTCCACACGGTGTCGCAGTTATCGTCAATAAGTTCGACAACCCACAAAACTCCAAAGTGTGTGAAGTTAGCGTTGATATCATTTGCGAAAAGCCCAACCATAAAGCCATTATCATAGGCAAGGGCGGAGCAATGATAAAAGAGATTTCTTCTTTTGCTCGCCAGGACATGGAAAAGTTTTTAGGCAAAAAAGTTTTCCTTACTACATACGTAAAAGTAAAGGAAGACTGGCGAAACAGCGCGTTTTTACTTAAAGAACACGGTTATAGTGAATAAAAACTTATAAACTGCTTATGCTACCCACAAAAAGGGGGAAGCATGGCAAAAAAAGATAAGTTTGGCTATATAGAAAACGCAGACTCTTTATGGAAGATGTTCGAAAAGACAGGAAACATTACTTATTATCTTCTATATAGAAAACTCAACGATAAAAATATGTAACGGGAAAGATACATGGAAGAAAAATTAAGCGGAATAGTTTTAGGTGGCGTAAACGTCGGCGAAAACGATAAAATACTCAACGTGTTTACATTAGAACAGGGTGTAGTTTCCGCAAAAATAAAGGGAGTAAAAAAGGCAGGAGCAAAGTTAAAATTTGCATCCGAGCCTTTTTGCTTTGCCCAATTTGTCTTTGCTAAAACAGGAAAAAACCGCACGGTTATAGGCGCGAGTTTATTAGACAGTTTTTATCCCATAAGAGAAGATTTAAGCAAGTTCTTTTGCGGTGGTGCGCTTTTAGAATACGTTCGCAAGTTCTTAAAAGAAGGAATAGTTGGAGAGCAAACCTTTTACCTTTTGGTAAACACGCTAAAAGAAATGGCTTACGGTGAAAAAGCGCCCGAATGTTTGCTCGCATACTTCTTGATAAACGCGCTGTCGCTTTCAGGTTACGCGCTACTTCTCGACGGGTGTTTCGGATGTGGTTGCGAACTTGGAAACAGAATATTTTTCGACTATGCTTTCGGTGGCTTTTTTTGTGAAAGTTGCAGAATAGAAACTTCAAGGGAAATAAATGCAGACACATTTTTCTGCTTGCAAAAAATCAGCAGGGGAGAAAGTTTAGAAAAAGAAAGGTGTATTCGCCCCTTAAAACTCTTAGATTTTTACCTAAGCGAAAAAACAGACGTCAAGATAAATTCATTAAAAGAATTGCTAAATATTTTATAAATTTAGTCAATATTTCAATAAATAAGCAAAATATACACTCATTTACTTGAAAAAAAGTCAAAAATGGTGTATTATATATACCTAAAAAAACAGATTGGTTTGAAAATTACGTTTTTTCAAAGGAGAAAATATGAAATTCGTTTATTTATTTAGCGAAGGCGACGCTTCAATGCGTGAACTATTAGGTGGTAAGGGTGCAAACCTTGCAGAAATGACCAAAATCGGTCTTCCTGTTCCACAGGGCTTTACCATTTCTACCGAAGCTTGCACCAAGTATTATGAAGACGGCAAGCAAATCAACGATGAAATCATGGCTGAAATCATGGAAAACATCGTTAAAATGGAAGAAATCACCGGCAAAAAATTCGGCGATACCGAAAACCCATTGCTCGTTTCAGTTCGTTCTGGCGCAAGAGCATCAATGCCCGGTATGATGGATACCATTCTTAACCTTGGCTTAAATGAACAAGTTGTTGAAGTTATGGCTGAGAAGAGCGGTAACGCAAGATGGGCTTACGACTGTTACAGAAGATTTATTCAAATGTATTCAGACGTAGTTATGGAAGTAGGTAAAAAATACTTCGAACAACTCATCGATAAAATGAAAGAAGAAAAGGGCGTTTCCTTAGACGTTGAACTCACCGCTGAAGACTTAAAGGAACTCGCTAACCAATTCAAGGCTGAATATAAAGCAAAGATTGGCGCTGACTTCCCATCAGATCCTAAGGAACAATTAATCGGCGCAGTTAAAGCCGTATTCCGTTCTTGGGACAACCCACGTGCTAACGTATATCGTAGAGATAACGATATCCCATACAGCTGGGGAACTGCAGTTAACGTTCAAGCAATGGCTTTTGGTAACATGGGCGACGATTGTGGAACGGGCGTTGCATTTACTCGTGATCCTGCTACCGGCGAAAAGAAACTTATGGGCGAATTCTTAACCAACGCACAAGGTGAAGACGTTGTTGCTGGTGTTAGAACACCAATGCCTATTTCTCAAATGGCTGAAAAATTCCCTGAAGCGTTTGAACAATTCAAAAAGGTTTGCGCTATCTTAGAAGACCACTACAGAGATATGCAAGATATGGAATTTACCGTTGAACACGGCAAACTCTATATGCTTCAAACAAGAAACGGTAAGAGAACGGCTGCCGCAGCTCTCCAAATCGCTTGCGATTTAGTTGACGAAGGCATGATTGATGAAAAACAAGCCGTTTTAATGATAGATCCAAGAAACTTAGACACTCTTTTACACCCACAATTCGACGCTAAGGCATTGAAGGATGCTAAACCTGCTGCTCGCGCGCTCGGTGCATCTCCTGGTGCTGCTTGCGGTAAAATCGTTTTCTCTGCTGACGACGCTAAAGAATGGAACGCTCGTGGCGAAAAGGTTGTTTTAGTTCGTTTGGAAACTTCACCTGAAGATATTGAAGGTATGAAAGCTTCTCAAGGTATCTTAACCGCTCGTGGCGGTATGACCTCTCACGCAGCCGTTGTTGCTCGTGGTATGGGAACTTGCTGTGTATCAGGTTGTTCAGCTATCACCAATTTTGATGAAGAAAACAAGACTTTCGTTCTTGCTGGCAAAACTTATAAAGAAGGCGACGTTATTTCTCTCGACGGTTCTACCGGTTGCATCTACGCAGGCGCTATTCCTACCGTAGACGCTCAAATTTCTGGTAACTTTGGCAGAATCATGGCTTGGGCTGACAAATATCGCGCTCTCGGTGTTCGCACCAACGCAGATACTCCTAAGGATGCTGCTAAGGCTCGTGAACTCGGTGCAGAAGGTATCGGTCTTTGCAGAACAGAACACATGTTCTTTGAAGGCAACAGAATCGACGCTTTCCGTGAAATGATTTGCGCTGACACCGTTGAAGAGAGAGAAGCTGCTTTAGAAAAGATTCTTCCTATGCAACAAGGCGACTTCGAAAAACTTTACGAAGCATTAGAAGGTAACCCCGTTACCATTCGTTTCTTAGATCCACCACTTCACGAATTCGTTCCTACCGAAGAAGAAGATATTAAGGCTCTTGCAGACGCTCAAGACAAGTCTGTTGAAACGATTAAGTCAATTATCGCTTCTCTCCACGAAGCTAACCCAATGATGGGACACCGTGGTTGTCGTTTAAGCGTTACCTATCCTGAAATTGCTAAAATGCAAACTAAGGCGGTTATTCGCGCTGCTATCAACGTTTCTAAAAAGCATGCTGATTGGAACATCGTTCCTGAAATCATGATTCCATTAGTTGGCGAAACCAAAGAACTTAAATTCGTTAAAGACATCGTTGTTGCTACTGCTGACGCTGAAATCAAGGCTGCTGGCGCTGACCTTAAATACGAAGTAGGAACTATGATTGAAATTCCAAGAGCTTGTATCACCGCTGACGAAGTTGCTAAGCAAGCAGAATTCTTCTGCTTCGGCACCAACGACTTAACTCAAATGACTTACGGATTTAGCCGTGACGATGCTGGTAAGTTCTTGTCTGCTTACTATGATACTAAGATTTTTGAAAACGACCCATTTGCTAAACTTGACCAAGACGGCGTTGGCAAACTCATGCAAACGGCTATTGCTCTTGGTAGAGGCGTTAACCCAGAACTTCATTGCGGTATCTGTGGTGAACACGGTGGCGATCCATCTTCAGTAGAATTCTGCCATAAGATTGGACTTTCTTACGTATCTTGCTCACCATTCAGAGTTCCGATTGCAAGACTCGCAGCTGCACAAGCTAATATCCGTAATCCTAGGGGCTAAGAATTAACCCTAAAAAGCGGTAAAAATTCAATTTTTAATTAAAAAATAAGGTTTTAGTAGTCATTCTTCTCGGAGAGTGACTACTTTTTTTCTCTTAAAAATCCCTTGTAAAGTCAAAAATCGGTCAAAAAAACGGGGTGGTTCCTAAAATTTTACATTTTTCTGTATCTACTGATATGGGTAAAAAAGGGCGACAAAAAGGAGGTTTTTTATGAAAAATTACAAATTAATCATTGAATATTACGAAAAAGGCAATAAACAAGGGCAAATCGCTACCCTTTGCAGTTGTTCTCGAATGACTGTTTTTACTGTGCTAAAGCGTTTTCGAACTCTAGAACTTAATTATGATGACGTAAAGTCAATGAGTGAAGAAGAAATTTATTATTTATTATTTCCCGAAAGGGCGAAAGCAGGGGAAGGATATTTAATTCCCGATTTTAAGTGGGAAGAGTTCCAAATGTGTAAACATCAATCATCTATAAGGTTATGTTGGCGTAGGTATTGCAAACGTGCCGCAAAACAAAACTTGATGGCATACAGTTGGAAATGCTTTATAACTTTATATAATGCTTATCGAAGACCAAAGATTATCGTTGAAGACCCTAACGACAAGATTCGCAACAAACTAAAAGACTTTAACTTTTTATTATCTTGTTGCCCGCGTGGAAGTATAAACTATCAAGTAATTCAACGTAAAAAAGAAGAGTGGCTCAAATCCTTAAAACTCGAAGAAGATAAAATCTTGGATAGTGACGAAGAGTAAATGCCTATAAAAAATAAGTTTCTCGTAAAAACCAATAATATTTACGAGAAACTTTCTGTATAATAAAAGCCGTTTTAAAACAAAAATTCAAAACGGCTTTTTATATGTTTATTTTGCAATGTTTATAATACGTTTCTTTTTCCGTTTTGCATATTCTAAAGTTTTAGCAGCTCCACCCCAAGAATACATAACGTAGGCAATAACAAGGTCAGCTTGTTCAACCATCCACTCATTTCTTTTTAAGATTGCAAACTTACGTGGAACCCTTTCAAGTGGAGGGAAGATAACGTTGTCATAATGATATTTAGCGAATTCCAACTTTGAGTAATTCTTATCAAGATAGGGCGTAATAAATATAAGTTCAATATTCGGGAAGTCATTTTTTAATTCTTTTAACGTACGCAAACACAATCCGTCAAAATCACCATACCCACCTAAGTAAAACTTACAGGTGGGATTTTTTATTATCTCATTTTTAAGAATATTTTTTAGTTGTTCTTTGATGTCATCACTAAACAAACAATTAGAGTGTCCACAAAAAGTAATAATCATAGATTCCTCTTTACGTAGATTTACCTACATATTATATCAAAACATTTAGAAAAATAGCAAGTATTTACGTAGGTTTAGCTACGTATATTTAGAAACACAAACTGTTAAACTTATATGTAGATATAACTGCGTAGGAGGAATGACACATGAACGTATGTGAAGCAACAGCTAAAAGAATAAACCAATTATTAAAAGAAAAGGGGATGACTCAATACAGATTAGAACAAAAGTCGGGTATATTACACGGAAGTATGGCGTGTATTATGAATGGACGAAACAAAACGGTAACATTGAGTACGATTTATATGTTGGCAAGAGGTTTTGATATGTCGATAATAGAGTTTCTCAATAATGAGATTTTCTTATCAGAAGATGTTGATTTTGAATAACGATATATAGTAAAGTCGGTGGTTTTTACCATCGACTTTTCTTTTTAACTAAACTCACACGAAACACTTATTCAACATAGTGTTTTGCGTTAAAATGGTAAAAATCAAAGATTTTATTACACATATTACAAAAATTACTTAAATTACGCAAAAACCGTTGACATTTGTTCGCAATTTGAGTAAAATAAGTATAACAAGATAAGGAAATGATAGTAATGGAAGATTTTTATTTGAGCCAAGCCCTATTTCGCACGCAAGAAATCTTAGACAACTTTACAAACGAAAGAAGTATGCAAATTAGATTAAAGGCGTTAACGGAAAATGGGCGTATTGAAAAAATAAAAAATGGTCTTTATGCGACGGTCAATTCATTGACGGGCGATATTTTTGCAAGCCGTTTTGAAATAGCGTCCGCGCTTTTTGAAAATGCTTGCGTTGCATATCACTCTGCATTGGAATTTCACGGGCTAGGAAATCAAATGTTTTCTGAGGTGCAAGTTTTTACCGAGAAACGCTATAATCCCTTTACTTATAACGGGCTTGAATATAAATTCTTCTCATACACCGCAAAAGGCGGGATAATGCGATTAGAGCAAAATGCGGAAATTGTTGTTACCGATTTAGAAAGAACGGTTGTTGACTGTATTGACCGTATTGACCTTGCCGGTGGATTAGAAGAACTTGTTACGGCGTTAAATGGCATAACGCATCTTGACGAGCAAGCGTTATTATCCTATTTAAAAGAGTACAACAAGAAATTCGTTTATAAGAAAGCAGGCTTTTTACTTTCATTGCTTAAAAAAGACCTTCTCTCGCAAAACTTCTTTGATATATGCAAGCAAAACTGCTCTATAAAATTAGAAGATATAAGCGAAAACAAGAAAATGCCGAGGAAAACGGATAAGTATTGGGGACTTATGTATCCCGAAAAACTTATAAACACGGAGAACTGATATGATAAACCTATCGCAAAAAAACGTAGTTAAAATAGCGAAAGAAACTAACTTTATAAAAGATAACGTTGAAAAGGTTATGCGCCTTGCGGATATTTTAGAGTTTGTGTTTACGTCTAAATGGAAAGATAAACTCGCTCTTAAAGGTGGAACGGCTATCAATTTGTTTTATCGTGAACTTCCAAGACTTTCCGTTGACATAGACTTAGATTATATTGGCGATACGAAAGAAGAAATGGAAAAGGATAAAGAAGAATTGTGGAACTTCTTGCAAATGGCGTTATTCCAAAAGAATTATTCGCTTTCGCCACAAAGCAAAAGATATTTTGCTTTAGATTCTGCCGTTTTTCAATATATAAATAATGCAGGTAATCGCGACAATATCAAAATAGAAATAAATTATCTTGATAGAAAGCACGTTCTTCCATTGAACGATAAACCTATTAAAACACCCGTTGCCGAAAGCGATACGTGCGTAAAAGTTTTAAGTGTTTG
>JAFVWA010000184.1 GCA_017501885.1 Clostridia bacterium
AAATGACAAAACAAGCCGTTTTATAGGGTGGTAAGTTTTGCCCGAAATCCACTTAAAAACCCTTAACGGAATAGTATCTTTGTTGTGTTTTGTATTGCTACTTTGGTATATCTTTTTAATAGCCAGAATAAGGACTAAAACGCATGGGATAGCAATAGCCAAAATCTTCGCTAAATTGACAAGTATATCCCCTATTAAAGCCATATATCCAGAGAAGTTTTCACCGCTAAATAACAGCGAAAAATAGTCTGCTGCTTGCGTCTTAAACGCCTCAAAATCTTCGGCTAAAAAAATGTTCCAATTCAGAACTTCCGAGTAGTTATTTACAGTCGGCTCAACGTGGATATTTAGTCCTAAAATCTTTACGAAAAAGTATCTTACGGACTCCCACAAATCGCCTAAACTTTCAAATAATCTAAGGTAGGAAGAACCAAAATGGAACACACCGAGCAATATAAAACTCAAAGATAATAGAACCGCAAGAGTAATGTTAAATACTCTTAATCGCTTCATATATACCTCCTGTATCGGTAGTAGATAGTTGGCTACCCGTATAAATGAGATAGCCAACCAGAGCCACCGTAACGATAAGAAGGACTACAGCGATAATCCTTTTTATCGTTTTCATTTAGACCTCCTTGTTTTCCTTATTTTTTAGTTTTTCTTGTTTCTTTTCTTTACGCTTTTTAACGCCTTTGCTGATGCTGTCTATAAGCAATTTAATGAGCTTAAACGGCAAGCAAATGAGCCACCAAAGACCTTTGACGATATAAGGCATAATCGGCCACAAAATGATTACCAAGAGAATGATAAGCAAGACCGCAAGAACGATTTGCCACCACTCAAGACCATCATCTAAGAACACCGGAGGCGTAATATCACTAACTACGTCTATAGGACTTGCCACAACGGGAATAACCGTGTAAACACCGTCTTTATTAAACGTGAGCTGAATAATATCGAAATCGAAAAATACGCTTTCCTGTGCGATATATGCTTGTCCTTTGGTATATTTATCCGACCATAAAAAGCCTTCGCCAAGCTCCATAATATCTACGCCCTCAGAATAGTAATCGCTCGTTGCAAATCTGAACAAAACAACTACTTTTTCCTCGTCATTGATACCATTTACCGTAACAGCGTCATTGTATTCGGCTTTTAGCAAATCTACGTCAGCAGAGTTAATCAAAAGCCTGCTTGCAATTTCCGTATTTGTGCCTTGAATATCCGACGCTTTAAGTATCTGGATAGGTGCTACTGTTTTGCTTTCTTCATTAGGGCCGCCTGTAAAGGCAGCGCCAAGTCCAAAGTTAATCCAATTTTCCCAGAAAGACGGGCTTGTGTCAGACCAACTTTTAAGCGTTTGTAAGTCAACGTCTGCGTCAAAATCGTAATAACTGTAACCTTGCTGAATTTTTCCGTTTTCGTTATCAATCTTTCTTGAATCGTCAATATCACTTTCAAACAAATCTGCACTTATAGAGCCGTTTTTAATAGGCAACGTGCCGTTTTCAAAAGTTTTATTGTAATTCTTTATGTATTCATACAAATCATTGCTTTGAACACCGCCAATATCGACAACGGAGGCGTATGGATCGTATTCACTTATGCTATCCACAAGGAACATATAATACAAAGCCTCGCAAGGTACGTGCAAGAACCCGTTTCCTAAGTTCCAACCCCATTTTGCCATATTCATACCACCGCCAGCATCACCTGCGTTAATACCTAAACTATAGTAGATATTCTCGTTATAGGACTGCATACCGAACTGGTCTTTAGGTCCGAGATTTACGCCGATATAAGGGCTGGCTTTGTTATAAAAGTCGCTATGGCTCGTAACGAGTATTTCTTTGGTTTTATACTCATACCACTCAGCCTTAATTCTTTGCAATCTTCCGTATTCTTCGATAAAACGTTTAGGTACGGAAAAATATACAGTATCGAGCTGGTTTTGATGCCCAGCGCCGAGAGAAGAAGTCTGAGAACGATAGAAAGTATGCTTAACCGCAAGTTCAACCGTTTCGAGTTTTTCAATGGAACAATTCAACGTGTTTTTTGCGTTTGCATCAGCACCATATCCCTCAGCATAACCTGTAAAAATATAAGTGCCACCTACATAGTATTCGGTTGCTGTATCCGCACCATAAGTCAAAAGTTCAATGCCTGAAACGTCATAACGTCTGGCGTTGCTATTTACCCTTTGGGCGAAAGTAGTTCCGTTTACTTCACGGTCAACAACCTTAAATTTGTAGAATAAGTTTTTGTAATCGCCATCTTCAACCTTACTGCAAAATTCAAGATTGAATTTTTGGTAATCATTAGGATTGCCTTCGCTATCATACGAGGTAGCCATTTGAATTTTATTAGATTTACTGTTCGTAGAAATGTTCAAACCTTGTGGGTTATAAACATAGATATACAAACCGTAGTTATCACGCAAGTTAGCTTTATAAGAATAACAATACTCCACGAAAGAAATAACTTGGGCGGCTTTGCTTTCATCAAACGGATAGTCGGTGATATCGAAAGGCTCGCCATTAGCGGTAGAAGATGTCAAATCGTCTAAAACGTTAGTTGTGTCGTAGCTGATTTCTCTTTCTGCCGCAAAAGCGACGGTGGGATGCACAGCCATAAAGAAAGTACAAACCACCATCACCAGAGCAATTATGCACAAGAGAAATCAATTCTTTCCCTTTGTATAAATCAAAAGATAATCACCTCCTTGTCAAGCTCAATGCCCGTGAGTTTTTCAAACACAGAGAAGTTAATCATAATGCTTGCTTCACCGTCATAAGACGTAACCACGAGCGTGTACATATTCTCATACGCATTGTTTCGGCAATCTTCGACAACGTTATTAGGATAGATGGCTTGCAGAATTTCCGTAATGCCACCCTTAGGCTTGATAGTAAAGGAATGTTCGTTGTATTCGATATCGAAACCGTCCGTCAAATCCTTTTCAGCCTGATAAGAATATACGTCGTCGTCTAATTTGAAATCAAAATCCTTGCCAGCAAGGGCGTTGGGAACTACTTTAACCGAATAACCACTAACTTCGTCACCAGCAAAAGTGTATTTTACATTGACCGTCAACGGATCGTTTACCGTCATTTCATATCCCGACGCACTTGTAGTGATATTTTTACCATTGACTTCTACAGAAAAAGTCTTAAACCCGGTTGTAAAACCGCCGGTAAAATAGGCAAGGAATCCGATAGCACCTACTACAACCAATAAGATTAAGATATAGGCTATAATTTTACCTGCTTTTCCTTGTCCTTTTGCCATAGTATCACCTCGTTAAAAGTAAAGTTGTGCATTATTCACGTCAACACCTGCTACAACGGTTTCGTCGAACTTAATTTTCATAAGTTTTTCCAAACCGCTATCTGGCTGGGTGAGTTTAACATAGAAATATGCGTCGTCGGTTGCGTATTCACGGAATTTATTTGTGTACTGTCTTGTACGACCACCGTCAATACGTTTCAAACTTTCGTAATAGCTTTCAATGGTTTTTACAGTCGTAATCGAAAGAACACCGTCAGCGTAAGATACAGACATAAAGTTGTCTTTAAGCGAATCGAGTGTTACCGTTATGTTAGAATCGTCAAACCAATTAGAGCCACCACTGTTGTAAGACTCATAATAGCCAAGAACAACAGAGCCGTATGCGCCAAAAGACATATTGATATCCTGATAGTCAACGCCTACAGTGCCGAAAATGTTATTCAAATCGACGTTGTAAGTATAGGTATCGCCTACGCCGAAATAGTAATAACCGTCGCTTGCCTCAGCGAAAGTGCCCGTAGCCGTAAGGTCAGTAGGAACACCAACAAAAGTTACGACACACTCAGCCGTATAACCGCTTTCACGAGTAGTTACAGTAATAACTACGTTACCCGTAAATGCTTTATAGCATTTAACACTTGCCGTAGTGCTACCGTCAGACGAAGGCGTTACAGTTACATAATCGGTTACAGTACCGCTTTGTCCGTCAGCCCAAGCCACAGACCAATCTACCTTTTTATTCGTTGCCGTAGCAGGTAAAACCGTAGCAGTAAGGTTCTGTTCTACGTATGCCGAATTTGCAGCCATCATCATAGGTCCTGCGGACATAAGTCTAACGTTCTGCGTATTGACAAATTCTGTCGCAAAAGTATTGATAGCATCTGCCGTTTCGGTCTGTTCCGTAGAAGGTGTGTTATCGTCGGTATTATCCGTCTTAGGAGCAAACCAGCCCAAGATAATACCTGCAAGAGTTACGCCGACAATGATAAACGCCATAAGCGTCAAAAACCATTTGAAAGAGTCGGACTTTTTATGATTTCTTAATTCGTTTTCCATATTTTTACCTCCTTAAAAAACGTAATTTGAAGTATCTAAGTTGAGTGCGTTTACAGGCGTATTGTTGGTATAACCCGTACAAGTCAACTGAGAACTGTAAGTGTAAGTGTTGTGCGCTCCCGTCAACGTAAGTGTGATGGTAGCCAAGTTAGGACACGTAATGTTAGACATATAGTCGATAATCTGAGCAGTCGTAAGGTTCTTGAAGAGAATATCCCCAGAACGTTGGAAGATAGCCCAATTTACCATATCGTGAGCATAGTCAAAGTAATATTCTTTGCCGTGCCAATTCGTTACCGAACTGTCTGCAAGCTCCATATTAGACGGGAAAAGGTCTTTAACATTAAACCACTTTTCAGTGTCTGGATCTAAAGTAAACTTTACGGTCTTAGTAAATGCCTCAGCAATCGTATATACGTCGTTCGTAGTTACGTTAGCGTTAATAACACCACCAGAGCCCGTTACGGTAGGACATACCTCGTATTTAACTTCGGTAGAGCCACCAAAGTTTACTGCGATATTACCGATATTAAGGCTTGCTGCCGTTACCTTTTGTGCATATTCAAGAGTACAAACCGCCGATACGTCGGGATTATCCTGCGAAGTGGCTTTTACAATAATCTGTTGACCGAAAGGCTGAATGCACGATACGGTAGCAGACTTGCCACTTGAAGAAATGTTTACGTAGTCGGTAACGGTTTTACCTGTCGCCCAAGTGCTTGACGGATTAGACCAAGCAAGCGTCCAATCAATGCCGTGATTTGCCGCATCAATAGGCTCAATAGTTGCGTTAATCGTAATAGCCGTTTCAGCTAAAGGCGATATACCATACGTAGCAAAATCTTCCGAGAGAAGTTTTGCGCTCATGAGCTTTATGCCTTGACTTTGCGTTTCGCCAACCTGCATCCCCCCTGCTAAGATTGTTTCCTGCGTGGGCTTACTCGCTTCGTTGGACTGTTCGGTAGTCGGCGTTGAGCAAGCAACCATTGAGAAACAAAGGGCTACGAGCGATAACATTGCCACTACCATCGTTACAATTCTTTTCTTTGTAATTTTCATTGTTTACCTCCGTTATTAAGATTTTTTACTGTATTTGTTGTATTGCTTTAGGTACTTATCCGAGCGTTTACGGTTACGAACACCTCTTTTGTAGCCAAAAGCCGCTGCGGTATGTGACAAAAAGCGTTTGGGAATTTCATAGGCATCTTCCCAGCCTTTTGAATAACCGACGTTATATGCAGTTTTCATATCCTGCTTATAACTGTTCTTCTTCGGTTTCGTTGTGTTTTTAGACATAATAATTACCTCCAAAATTTATTTGAAATGAAAACTACGGCTTACGGACTTATACCGCAAGCCGTAGAAACAACTGTTTTTTAGTTGTCGAGCTTAGTCAAGCAACATATTGAGAAGCTCTTTATCAGAGTTTCTTGCAGGCTTAATTTTACACTCGTAAACCTTTCCGTTTTCGTCAACAGACTGTACGGCATAGGTGTTACCGGAAATCGTATTACCTGCATCGTCCTTCATAGAGTAAGGAACGACAACAAGGTTCGCTTCCATCTGGTCGTCGAATACGATATCCAGAACGGTATAACCACCGAAATCAGGGGGCGCTACCGCAATTTTGATATTCCTACCACGAATTACACCTTTGATAAAATAAGTGAAGTTTTCTTTGCCTGTCTTTTTAGATACGTAAGTTTCTCTTTCTACCTTGATATTAAATTTTTCCATTGATTTTTAATCCTCCTATAATTTGTTATTGATTACTTACCAATTTTCTTAGCAATAGCCTTTGCTTCTGCCTTAGTCTTACCCTCAGCAAGAGCCTTCTTGTACTTGTAAGTACCTGCGTGGTCGGACTGCGCCTGAAGATAACCCGATCTCATACCTGCCTCATAATCAGTAAGCTCCTTACCTTCCTTAGGTCCACGCATGTGTACCTTTGCCTTGCGTTCCTCTGCATAGCCCTTCGCTCTCTTAGACGGAACAGACCAGCGTCTTTCTCTTTTAGTTGTTGCCATTATTCTAATAGCCTCCTTTTAATTAAATTTAGATTTTTTGTCCGTATAGCCGATAACGCAGCCGTTTTGTGCCTACTTTTTTAAGGGTTTGAGCCTTATTTTCAGCTATTAAGTTGTAATTTTTATAATAAAATGTGAGGGAAATTGTTGTTGAAACATTCGTTTCCTGCGATATATAGCAGAGAGGTGGCCACCTTACCGAGCTCGTCACCGCAGTCAATCGAAATTTATATTAAATTTTCCATCACACCTATTACCGAATGTGGTTAATCAACGTATTTACGGGTATAACTTGCAGATTTTAACCGCTTGCCGTTGATATTCGCTCTGCCCTGAAAGGCAAATTCATACTCAGCATCACGCTGGGGTGTGCGAAGATAATACGTATCATCGCTAAGCACCATAGCAGTGCCTACGTCCGATTCCAAAAAGGAAATCTGTTGCTTTACAATGTACTCGTCCGTCCGGTACACGTTATCTGCACCGTCAATAAAGTCCATATCGCAAAGACATACAGCGTAATTCTTGTTTTTGTCCTGTTTCATTGCTTTTTCTCCTTATAGATTTTTATATTTTCAGTGCGCCCTGTAAATATTGAAGTAACTGTCTATTGAGCCGTTTGATATAGTCAACGGAACAATCCCAATCGTCTGCAACAACCATTTGCGAATTGTTGTGAACGTAAAGAGCCACGTAAAGCATATACAACTGACCTTTGGCGTTGCTGACCGCTTCGTTATATGCCTTTACCGTTTCTGCCAAACGAATTAAACCCGTAACCTTGCCGGCTGCAATAATCTCTTTTTCATTAGCGTAATAGAATTTAATTTCCGCTAAATCTTCTCGTATCTCTTGCAACGTTTTCAATTTTATTGCCTCCTGTTTCTATAATCGAAAGATGATAATATCGACTTCATTGTTTCGGTGTCCTTGCCCTTTAACGTAGGTAGTAATCTATGTAAAAGCTCTGACTGCTCGCTTGATAAATAATCCTTGTAGGACTTGTATTCTTTATCAATATGAATACCTCCGCCGTTGCCTTGTGTGGTGTAAATCGGGTATTCAGTTGTAAGGGCTAAAATGTCATAATCTATGGTTCTTAAAGACACGCCAAATTCAAAAGCAAGATTTTCTCTCGTTTCAAATTTACGCATACACAATAAGTCGATTATTGCTTTTCTGCGCTGACTTGCTGTCACCCGATTTCACCTCCTTCGTTCTTTCTTGACTGTATTCTAAAATCCAAACTTGCAACTTTTTTGCAGGTTTGAAAAAATAATTTCAATTTTTTTCAAAAAATTTTTGGGAACAAAAAAAGTGCCTTGACAAACAGTAATCCCATCAAGAGATACTGCTCGCCAAGACACTTTGAAGCCTTGTATTTTACCCGTAGGGTAAGTTACGAACACTTACATATATAGCAGTGATTTTGGATTTACCTACTTTCGCCCAAAACGAACTACCAAACTATCCTATATATGCGTATAATATTAAATTGCTTGTGAAGAAGTGACCTTTATAAGCACCTCTTTTCCTTTTGACTTGCAAAAAATCTTTGCCTTGCATCTATGGCAAATGGTAAGTATTGCGCCGTCAGGTCTTTTTGTCGCCGTTGTCTTTTTATGACATACAGGACACACATAGGAAACTAATTCTTCCTTTTGAGTATTGGAATCCATTGTTAAACCTCCTTTTTCCCATAAGTAAGCAAAAGTTTTGGATTTAATCAACTACATTGGCAGGGTTGGGAACTCCCGTACCGTAGTCGGTCAGCTTTTGTACTCCGAATATATGAATACTGTAAGAGGTCGGGGCTATGCCTTATACAGAAATTCTTTCATAATCTAACCCTTGGTTTGTGCATTACGTTATCTACAATACCTAAGATAACAAGGTCTTTCGTCTTTATATCTGGATAACGCTTTGTGCCATCTTCATTGAGAGAATTGTTTGCTGCACGAAGAATAGCATACTTCTTTTGCGGAAGATATATCTTTGCCGTAGCTTCATCACCAATAAGGGCAATTATAATCTGACCTGCCTCTGCGTGATTTTGCTTTTTAACAAACATTTTATCTCCGTCAAAGATACCTGCCTCTACCATTGAATGACCGACAGCCTCTAACATAAAATGTGGCTCTGAACCTACAAGCTCCGTAGGTAAATCGTAAGTAGCTTCAATATTTTCTACTGCAAAAAAAGGTGTTCCGCAAGGACATCTACCTACAAGCGATACAGGCGTTAATTTTCCCGACAGTAAAACGGGTAAAACGTCTATTCCCCTATTTCTTGTATAGGTTATCCTATCTCTGTTTTCCAATTCCTTAACGTATCTTTGAACTTTAGAAAAAGAATTATTGAAGAATTTGGGGAACGCTTTAAGCATTTCTTTAATCGTAGGGGCTTTTTTATTCTCTTTTTGATAGGAGGTTATAAAGTCCTCTAACGCCAAAAGCATATCTTCATCATATCCACGTGCCATTTTCTCACCTCTTTGGTTTAGTGGGTAAATGTTTTACCCGTTATTATAATAACATAAAGGTGTGTCTTTTGTCAATAGCAAACGGGTAATTTTGGAAAAATTTATATGTGAATTTTTTTTGAATATATGACGTAGGTTGTCATCTTTATGTTGATATAATATAAGGTTAATTTTCTTCGGATTTTTGCTTAAAATATTCGAGCATATTAGCAAGTAGCGTTTCTATAACAGGCTCTAAAACCGCTTTGGGGATAGATTTCAAATCGGGTACACCGTTGAT
>JAFVWA010000185.1 GCA_017501885.1 Clostridia bacterium
CTGTTAACGTCTTGAACAGAAGTTCCACTGCCGTTGGCAATTCTAGTTTTTCTTGAAGAGTTGATGATTTGTGGATTTTCCCTTTCACGCACGGTCATTGATTGAATGATTGCCTTAAAGGTAGTCATTTTCCTTTCATCAATATCTTCTTCCCTAATTTTGAACTTTCCACCCATTCCTGGGAGCATTGATAATATGTCTTTTAAACCACCCATTTTGTTCATTGTTTCAAATTGGGCTAGATAATCGCTTAAGGTAAAAGAGTTTTCCCTAAACTTCTTTTCCATTTTTTTGGCTTCTTCTTCGGTAACGGCTTCTTGTGCCTTTTCTATAAGGGTCAGAACGTCCCCCATACCGAGAATTCTGTTCGCCATTCTATCTGGATAGAAAGGCTCTATGTCACCAAGTTTTTCGCCAACCGAGCAAAACTTTATGGGCTTGCCGGTAACGGCTTTTATAGATAGGGTTGCACCACCACGAGTGTCGCCATCGAGTTTAGTTAATACTAAACCGGTAACTTCCAAACGTTTGTTAAAGGTATCTGCCACTTCAACGGCTACTTGACCGGTCATTGCATCTACAACCAAAAGAATTTCGGCAGGATTAACTTGCTCTTTAATTTCTTCTAGTTCACGCATAAGCGTTTCATCTATTTGTAAACGCCCTGCCGTGTCTATGATAACCGTATCAAAGCCAAAAGATTTAGCGTGCGCAACACCTTCTTTTGCTATTTTAACGGGGTTGCCTTGCCCCTTTTCAAAAACCGTGCAACCTGCCTTTTCGCCAACAACTTTAAGTTGATTTATGGCTGCGGGGCGATACACGTCGCACGCAACTAAAAGTGGTTTTTTGCCTTGCTTTTTAAGAAGCATTGCAAGTTTACCAACCAAGGTAGTTTTACCTGCACCTTGCAAACCAGCCATCATAATAACCGTTGGTGGATTATCTGAAACTGCTAGTTTGGAATTGGTTGAACCCATTAAATCGATTAACTCTTCGTTAACAATTTTTATAACTTGTTGAGTAGGGCTTAAACTTTTAAGAATTTCTTGCCCAACTGCCCTTTCAGAAACCCTTGAAACGAACTGTTTAACTACGTTTATGTTTACGTCTGCTTCTAAAAGAGCAATACGAACTTCACGCATGGCAGTTTTAATCTCTAGTTCAGTAAGCTTGCCGTGTTTGGTAAGCTTGCTAAAAATATGATTAAGTTTTTCGGAAAGACCGGAAAACAATGCCATTATTCACCTATAATCTGTATAATTTTTTCGCCTATGCTTTGATTAGTTTTAGCAAGCGCTTTTAGTTTATCGTTTTTCTCTTTTATACCGAGTATTCTTTCGTATTCTAAAAGTTTTTGTTTAACCTTTTTAACCTGTTCGTATACGCTTTGACGGGTTTTGCCTTCGGGCTCTGCTATCTCTGACAACGAAAGATCATATACGTAAACGGAAGAAAACAACTCGCGTTGTCTTTCGGTAAGCAAACCGCCGTATATATCGAACAGTTCGGTAAGCATTAAATCTTTTTCCATAAACCACCCAAATAAAAACAAGGGGTGTAAAACAAAATTGCTTTACACCCTGAATTATATAGTTTTATTTAACTGTTGTCAAGCGATTTCTACGCTTTTCTTAAAATATATTTTACGTAAGAAATGGTTATTTCAAGTTCGCCGTCGTCAAGTTCAGCAAAATACGTTCTGCCGTCCGGGAAAGAAATCATAATTTCATCGTCGGGCGCTTCGCTCCAAGTTCCCGTTTTGGTCGAGCCAAAATAGGTCAAAACTGCAACGTCGTCGTCTTGAATTGATAACTTAACGGAGTCTTGTTTTAATACTACTCCGTCGTATTCTTCGCCAAGATTTATGGTAACGTTACCCGCTTCCACTGCTTTAAGAACCCATTCTCCCTTTGCCTTACTACAACCAAATAATGCAAAACAGGAGATGCACATAATTATTGATAAAGTAATTGTAAATAGTTTTTTCATTGTTTTTCTCCTTTTTCTTTAATTTTATCTTTATTTTATCAACTTGTCAATATGAAATAAGAAAAAGCAAAGCGTTTGCTTTGCTTTTTTTGTTATTTTGCTATTATAACAAACCTTCGCTTCCGCTAATAACAACTCTGTCACCAGAAGGAATTTCTTGCTCTTCGCTTCCTACAGTTTCATCTTCTGGAAGGGTGTCTTTATAGTCGTCTTCAGAAGAATAATGAAGTTCTAAAGTGATATAGTATTCTGAGATTTCTAAGGTATATAGGCCAGCTTCGTTATCAACTTCTACGTATAGGCTACATTCGTCGCCTTCTTCGTCAATATAACTGAGTTTAATAAGTGTATCGTAAACGTTTTCCCACTTTCCTTCGTTATGATAATTTATGCTACTGATAGTTAAATAGAAAACGTTGTTGCTGTTTACTTCAAATACTATCCAGTTTTCGTCAATAAGCGCACCGTTTGGAAGGGTGTCGCCAAAACTATAAACTTCACCGTTATATTCAACTTGATAAGCTTTGTATACTTTTCCCCAAGTCGCGTCTTCGTATTGGTCGTCGCCACCTGTTACGTCGCTACTGCCATAGTAAATCGTGTAATAAACATTTTTTACTTCTTCGGAAGGATCAGCAACGACAAAGATTAAATTGTCGTTTTCAAAGTAAACGTTTATTTGTTCGTATTCGCTTTGGATATTTTCTAAATCTAAAATAAGTTCACCCTTTTCGTATACAAAAGAGCCTTCCATTTCAGCGTAGAGATAACCAGCGATTTTATAAGATCCGTCCCTATAAAGAGTTAACGTGAAATCGTCTTCTGAAAGAATTTCACCGTGGAATTCTTCTCCTACTAAATAACTCCAAGCACTTTCACCGACTATGTTTTCAAACCTTACAAGTTTGTAAACGCCGTATACCTTTTCGTTGACGTCACCGCCTACGTTAGAGCTTCCGTTTATCACTTCTTCATAAGTTGGGAAATAGATGTCTATAAAATCAAGAGAGATAAAGCTTTGGTTGTTTTGAGCAATTGACATGCTTTCACTCGTTTGAGTAACGTTAACTTCAACGTATTGAGCTACACCGTTAATAAAACCTAAACGAAGTTCGGTTGTTGAACCGTCTTCACCAGTAGTTGAATAAACGTAGTAGCCATACTCTTCGTCGTAAGTAAAGTCTGCATAAGTAAGTTTAAGCATATCTATCATGCCGTATGGAGTGTAATATGCAACCGCTTGCATATATCCCATTTCAGCAGGATAATCAGGAACTTCTTTCCACGTGCTTAAATCTTCTGAGTTAAACAAGTGATAGGTGCCGTCTACGTTAATGTAATAAGCCCACATTCCTGTGTTTTCAACGTATTGGTAAACGAGAATATTGCCGTTTTTAAATATAACTTCTGAATTTGATTGTGAAGTAGTGCCGTCAAAAACCGTCGTTGCATAAACACTTACAAAGAAAGGAACGTCGCGAAGGTCGATAGCACTATTAAACTCTTCTTCGGTTACCGTGGTAACGTATTCTTCGTCGCCACCTTCTGAATATGTAAAGTCAAAAAGAATGGTGTAACCGTCAATGGTCAATGCTAAACTCTTAGTTTCTTGAATTAACGTAACGTCTATAACACAAACTTCGCCGTTAGCATTAGTGTAATAAAGTTGAGTTAAAGTTTCGTCTACGTTTTCCCAGCTACCCTCTATCACGTTGCCGTTATAAGACAAAATGAAAGTGTTGTCTGATTCAAAATAGTTGAAAGTTGCCCATTCTGGGGATAAGGTTTCACCTAAGAATTGGTCGCCAACGTAGTATGTTTCACCTTCAAAAATAACGCTCTGAACATAGAAAACTGAAGAGATTGATGGCGTTTCAGGAACTTCGCCACCTTCATAGCCTTCCACGTTAAGATAATAGGTTATGCCATACATATCAAAGCAAAGGGTTGCTCCGTGATTTGACATAGCGATTTCTATTACAGAAGGCTCGCCGTCTTCAAGGTAGTAAGCATTTACGATGCCGTTTTCTCTATCAATTTCGTATTCGCCACAAATGGTAGTTTGTGGAGTAGTTAACTCGAATAATCCGTTTTCAAATACTTTAAGAACTACAAAGTCAGCCGTTAAGACGTTACCGTTTAATAAGGTATCGCCTACCTTAAACGTATTATCGCCAGAAACAACCTTATCAACGTAGAAAGTTTGACAATCTACGTATTCGCCCAAAAGGTCTTCATAAGTAACGTTTTCAGGCATATCATACTCAAAGGTTGCACCGTTCACATTGTATGAAATCGTATTTGTTTCTTGGTTGTATTTCAAAAGGTAAGTTTCATAGTCGGTTCCATCTGTGATGGTAATAAATATTTCGTCACCAAGCACTTCCCATGAACCATCTATAACGTCACCTTGTTGGGTTAACGTAAGAGTTTTGTCAGCATTTAAGGTCAAAACGCTAAACGTGTTTGTCATTGTTCCGCCACCAGGAGCAGGACCACCAGCCGTCCATTCATAACCGCTTGCAGAAACCTTTCTTACGTAGAACACAAACGATTCTTGCTTATCAGGATCTTCGGGTTTTGGTTCTTCAGGATCAACTGGAGTATCAAATACGGGGAAATGCCCTACCGTTTCGCCATAATTCGTAAACGTAAGAGTATTTGTTAAGTCGTATTTTTCCCCTTCAATCTCGTGTCCGTTAGGAATTGTATAGGTTATGCTTTCAAGTCTACCCTTAACAACTTTGATTTGAACGTTAGTGTAAGCTAAATAGCCGTAAACGTAAACTTCTGATGCTGCATAGCACTCGCTTCCATCAGAACCAACACTTAACTTAAAGTAAGATTCGCTATTTGTAAATTCATTTAACTCATATAACAAATAGATGTCTAAATATGGGGAGATATTGTCGTATTCAGTATATTCGCCCATTAAAATATATTCATCGTCTAAATAAACGCCGTTTATTCTATAAGATTCATTGCCGTTATACCATACTTCAACAAAGTTTTGAACAACGTTGTCTACAGCGTTCTGATCAATGTGAGCAAACCAAGTGTCGCCGTTTATTAGCCAATAAGCGTCTAAAATACTATCTAAATTTACAGTAACGTTTTCTAAATCGAATAGTGCTTTCCATTCTGCAGAGATACCGTCATCTGGCTCATCTGGGTTTGGATCGGGATTTGTAGAGTCACCAACGACAACGTATTCTTTTGGCAATTCAACCGTATACGTAGCGTATTCGAAAGATGCGACGGTATTTTCAGTCATGCTCCTTCCGTCCATTTCCACATGCATATCGTAACTTAGCGCCGTCATGTTTGCTTTTTCATCAAAAGAAAGTGAAAGCGATAAATTTACTACGTATGAAACAATTCCTTCGTAGAAGTATTTACCCGATTCAAAAGTAAAGTTTTGGAAACTGAGTCCCATTTCACTTACTATTAAAGGTGTGTAGTTATACAAATAAGAATCTAAAACGTCTTTAGTAAATTCTTGATCACAGTCTTTATACCATACGCCGTTATCTTGAGAATAGTAATACACGTTATCATTTTCGATTTCAAAATATTTTATAGTCGTTTGACCATATTCGTATTCTTCAACCATTATTGCTGATGGCGTGTAAGTAATAATCGTTTCGTTTTCATATATCTGACCGTCTAAATTTTCACGACTTCTAACTATTGCAGTGAAAGACTTGTCATAAATATTTAAAGCTTCTACAAACTGAGTTTGAGTTATTGTGTTGCCCTGATCTCCCGTGCCTGGCTCATCTGGGTTTGGCTTATCCGTGCCACTTCCACCAGGGTTATCGGGGTTGGGATCCACAGGAATATCGCCTGAACCACTACCTTGTAAGATAGTATAAAAAGAGTTAGTAGTAGCTTCAGAAGGAACTGAAATAGAAAATACTAAATATTGGTTTTCAAAATATACGCTTATTTGTTCTGCTTCACTTTGAACTCTTTCTAAATCAAAAATAATTTCGCCGTCAACGTATTCAAACGTTCCGGTAATAACTTCATTTGTAAACAACTTTCCAGTAAGTCTATAAGTGCCGTCGTCTTTAAGCGTAATAACAAAATCATTTACAGAAAGGACACCGCTATCATCAGGTAATGCTTCGCCTACCGAAACATCAAGGTTTATTCCTTTTGATGATACTTTTAAGCATGAAAGTTCGTATACTCCGCAAATTGCAGATGGAATCACTGGTTTACTTGGTTCGTCTGGGTTTGGGTTATCAGGTGTAGGATCATCTCCACCGCCTTGGTTACCGTTCATCTCGTCCATCATGTCGGAATATTCTTTGGTAAAGTCTGCTTTTAAGTCGATAACGTTATCTAATTCAGCTTGCAATACAGAAGCGGTTGCTTGTATTTGATTTACAAAGTTTTCATCTTCGGTATACTTAAACTCGTTAGCATTGTATTTGTAGCCAAACACCATATTAACGTATTCGTTTGCAACTGATTCTTCAATAGCAAAGCCAACTAATGAATTAGAATTAAAATCATAGTCAACGTCTATATACATGAATATTTCAGTTGTAGAACCGCCTACTGTTGATTCTACTAACCAATACATGGTTACTTTGCCGTTTTCTTCATCAAAAGTATACATCAAAATAGCATTGCCGTGTTCAGTAACTACAGAGCTTGAGTATGAAAAAGTGAATTTTACCGGAGCGCTTGTAACGTTAAAGTCAACGTTAGACATCATTTCCGATAACATTTTAACGAACATTACAACGCCTTTAACGTTGATGCCGTGAACTGACCAGTCTGCATCTTCCCATACGTATTCTTCCTCAGAAATAGAAGCACCAAACTTGCTTGCGCCTTGGTCTTTTCCGTCTGCCAACGCATAAATAGAATCTGCTATGCTTGCTGATACGTTTTTGTAAAGCTCGGTTTTGTTTTCAGTCTTATCTGCACCGCACTTTTCGCAGTCGTAGGTCATTATACCTTCGTTTAATGAAACTTGAAGCCAAACGTGTTGACAATCAGAATCTCCGCCTACAATTTCACCACCTTGGTCATCGTCCCCACCTGGGTTAGGATTTACGGGGGTGTTTCCGCTAACGCTTGGTAAAGTTACTGCCGTATCGTTATAGGTATAGGTATATTCAACCATTTCGGCTTCTAAACTACCGCCTGCGCTCATAACAACCTTGAAACCTGTTACTTTTGCGTTTTCAAAAGTAATGGTTAAAGCCATGGTAAAGCCGTCCATGCTTGCAGTATAAACGTATGCTTTGAGCGTGTGGTTATAAGTGAAATCCGCGTAACTAAGATCTATATGTAATTCGTCTGCTATAACGGTATGTGGTGAGCAGTATTCTAAACAAGATAAGTATAGGTCGCTTTCACTTTTTTGCCAAACGCCACTTTCTTTTTCGTAATTGTAATACGTGCCACCTTCATTAGAATAATAGCCTTCCTCCGTCATGCCTTCATAACTTTCAGTCCAATAAATTTTGCCTGAGTTATAGTTAACAGTCATGGTAAATTGATCGTCAACGCCCGCTGCATCCGTTTCGGTTTCAACAATAACCACTTGGAATGGTGCGTCCGTAACGTCCATCGCTGAGTTAAACTCGCTTTCGGTTACAAGTGGATCGGGTGGATTGTTACCGCCACCGCTTCCAGTATTGTCGTTGTTTCCGCCGTTGTCTGAGCCAGAATTACCTGTGTCTCCGCACGCAACTGCAAAAGCACAACAAACGCTGAGCATGAGTGTTAATAGTAAAACTAAAAACTTTTTCATAAAAACCTCCTTGGTTTTTTGCTTTGCTTATAAAATACTTTCGGCTTGCCAACAACCTTTAAAAAGCACGTCCGACAAGCCGAATAATTATTTCATAATTATAATATACCCCTACCCTCGATAAAATGTCAAGCATATAAGAAAAAAATGTGATGTGTTTAACCAGTTTTTTATATTGCTTTGTGGTTTTTACCCAAAAGTTGTTGACAAGATTTTTTTTAAGTGATATTATAGTAAAAATTTATAATTTTTAGGAGAGAAAAATGGCGAAATTTATCAATGAACCATCACGCACCTTTAACGAATACTTGCTTATCCCCGGATATTCTTCTTCCGCTTGTATCCCTGCAAACGTGAGCCTTAAAACCCCGCTTGTTAAATTCAAAAAAGGTGAACAACCTTCTATCAGTTTAAACATACCGCTTTCTTCTGCTATCATGCAGTCGGTTTCGGGCGACAGACTTGCTATTGCCCTTGCCAAAGAAGGAGGTATTTCTTTTATTTACGGCGCGCAAACCATTGAACAGGAAGCCGCTATGATTGCAAGAGTTAAGGCGTTTAAGGCTGGCTTTGTTGTAAGCGATTCTAACCTTTCCCCCGAAGCTACTTTGCAAGACGTTCTTGCATTAAAAGAAAAGAAAGGACACTCCACCGTTGCTATTACCGAAGACGGAACTGAACAAGGAAAGTTGGTTGGTATCGTTACGGGCAGAGATTACAGAATTTCAAGAATGCCTCTTGACTTAAAGGTTAAAGAGTTTATGACTCCTTTATCTAAACTTATCGTTGCTAAAGAAGGCACTACCTTAAAAGAAGCAAACGACATCATTTGGGAAAACAAACTCAACTCTTTACCTATCGTTGACAAAAACGGCAAACTCCTTTATTTCGTATTTAGAAAGGACTATGAATCTCACAAGGAAAACCCTGACGAAATTCTCGATAGCCAAAAGCGTTATATCGTTGGCGCAGGTATCAATACGAGAGACTTTAAAGACCGTGTTCCTGCACTCGTGAACGCTGGGGCTGACGTGCTTTGTATTGACTCTTCAGAAGGTTTTTCTGAATGGCAAAAGTTGACTATTGAATGGATTAGACAAACTTACGGCGACAAGGTTAAAGTTGGCGCAGGTAACGTTGTTAGCGCAGAAGGTTTTAGGTTCCTTGCTGACTGCGGTGCGGACTTTGTTAAAGTTGGTATCGGCGGTGGTTCTATTTGTATCACGAGAGAAACAAAAGGTATCGGTCGCGGACAAGCTACCGCCCTTATGGAAGTTTGCGCTGAAAGAGATAAATACTTTAAAGAAACGGGCGTTTATATCCCTGTTTGTTCGGACGGCGGTATCGTTCACGATTACCACATGACCTTGGCGCTTGCTATGGGTGCTGACTTCTTAATGCTCGGTAGATACTTCGCTCGTTTTGAAGAATCCCCCACCGAAAAATACGTTATCAATGGAAACGTTGTTAAAGAGTATTGGGGTGAAGGTAGCAACCGTGCAAGAAACTGGCAAAGATACGACCTTGGCGGTGATAAAAAGTTATCTTTTGAAGAAGGCGTTGACTCTTACGTTCCTTACGCTGGATTTCTTAAAGACAACGTTGCGAGAAGCTTAAATAAGATTAAATCTACTATGTGCAATTGCGGTGTTCTTTCTATTCCAGAATTACAAGAAAAAGCCGTTCTTACAGTCGTTTCTGGCACGAGTATCATTGAAGGTGGCGCACACGACGTTATTCAAAAAGATTCTTCTAAGATTTCTAGATTATAATTTTTATAAACAAAAAGAAAAAGCGTGGCAAGATTGCCACGCTTTTTATAGTGGATAGTTTTTACTTTCGCTTGAAAGTTATAGTAAAAAGTGATATACTTACGTTATAGGAGAAGGATATGGAACTATTACAATTAAAATATTTTTGTCAATCGGCACAAACTCAAAACTTTTCAATTGTGGCAGAAAAAAACTTCGTGCCCGTTTCAAGTATTTCTCAGTCGATTAAAAGACTTGAAAAGGAACTTGGCGTTAGTCTTTTTTTTAGAACTGCAAACAAAGTTCTACTTAGTGAAGAAGGAAAGGTTTTTTATAATTACGCCAAAAAAGCACTTGATAGTTTGCAAAATGGTAAGGATTGTGTTAAAGACTTTTCAAATGATAAATTAACTGGACAAATTCGTATTTTTTGCACCATTAAAAAACAAGTCGTTAATTCGGCAATTTTTAAATTTAGTAAAAAATATCCTGGCGTCAATTTCACTATTAGGCATTCCCCTGACGATAATTGCGATTTTGATTTGATTATTTCTACTAGAGAACCTTGTAACTACAAGCAAAAATATTTAATAGAAACGGATAGTGTTAGTTTCGTAATGAGCGATAAACACCCTTTAGCCAATAAACCCACCTTAACTTTTGAAGACGTTAAAAACGAACGTTTTATTGTTGGATCTAAAGATTCTATATCCCAGAACTATCTTAACAGGATTTTTGCTCAAACAAACGCTACGCCTAACATAGTAGCGATGGTTGATACACCACAAGATTTACGAACTTTTTTAGTTAATAATTTTGGAATTTCTTTATGTCTCTCTTCTTGGAAAGACAACTATAATAACGGATTGATATATAAACCCATAGAAAACATTGCTGTTAAAAGCTATATATACCTTATTAATAATGGATACACTAGCCGAGCAACACAAATGTTTTTAGACTCTTTATTAAGTGAATTTAATTACATTACAGATAATAATCACGCACCCCAGCCTTAATTTCAAGATAAATAAAAGGATAGCAGAGAACTGCTATCCTTTTTAATTTTCCTACAAAACGCATTATTATAACAACTAACGTGTTTTTTTAGCTATTGGTAATTTGCATGTTTTGTATAGGTCTTATTGCAACAAAGTAATCCCAGTTTTGATTAGCCATAGGCGTATGGGTTAATAAATCGGTAAAGTTACTAATAGTAAGCGCACTGGTAACTTTAGTGCTGTCCGTCACTTCTCCCGAGAGTGTAAAATTAAACTCTGAAGAAAGTAGCGCACCCGTTGCTACGTCAAAAGTCATCATACCACGGAAGCTTGTTGGCGTGTTGTTTATACCATAAATACTATAATTATGAAAAGCGCCAACCAAGAACTTACCTTCGCCTTGATATACAGCCATCCACACACAGCGTTGTTGCACACTGTTTCCATGAGCAAGGAAAAGTACGTCGCCTGGAATTAACATTTGAATACTAAGTCCCTTTTCACTAACAGCATTGGTCATTTGTTCGCTATTATAACCACCCTTTCTAAGCCAAGTGCCACCGTAAAAATCTTTAATAACCATTTTGCTTATTTCGTTGTGAGGAACATTTACGCCGTCTCTTATAGCATATTGACGGTAGTCTTCATTATAAGAAGAAGTCGTTTGCCCCGTAGGGTCTTGTATTCTAGAAAAAACGTAACCACAGAAAGCTCCCACGGTGCCTTTTGTCTCGTTAAAAGCTCCACCTACGGCAGAAATTAATCCGTCCGTTCCCATTGCCTTATATATATTATCAACGTAAATCAATGGGGTGTTTTGCACGTCGTCTGTGTCAACTTGGTCGTAAGTTAGTTTGCTAAGAATATCAAGTTGTTTTTGTGGAAGGGATAATTTTGAAACTTTTGTCGCCCCACAATCAACACAAGTAAATTGATATTGATCTTCATCCGCAGGAACGCCTTTACCCCAAACGTGGTCAACGCTTTCCACTAGATTACAACCATCTACCAAACACTTTCTGGTGTGGGTTAATCCATCTTTGTTATCCACCATTGGTAATTCCCAAGTATGCCCGAATTTTGGTATAACAACTACTTTTGTTTGCTTAACGTCAGTGCAATTCGCACAACCTTTACAAGTGTAAAGTATTTGTCCGTCGGTATCGCAAGTTGCAGGAGTAACAACACCATCATCCCATTCGTGAACAGGGAGTATTCCCGCCTGAGTAGGTCTAATCGCAAAGAAAATATCGTTATTTGCAATAAACGCCTTTTCAATAATAGCCAATGCATCTGCACCGGTATAGCGTTGACCGTAACCCCAATACCACATTTCCATCAAGGTTTGATTGCCCGCGTAAATATATATTTTATATATTCTAAACGTTGTTGCAAGGGTGCCCGTGTTCGACCTATCGTTTGCTTCCGCATAGAACAAAACGTCACCCGGTTCAAGGAAATCAAAGGAGAAATTACGAATAGACTTGTTTGCTTGTTTTGTTAAATCCCTGCCTTGTTCGGCAAACTCTTGATGGTCGAAGTCAAACATACGATATCCACCATAGTAACCATCTATAAGCATATTTTTTACTTGTTGATATTGCGCACTAACCGTTTTTTGTGGGGTGTACATAGCAATTGGGGAAGTTATCGCTCCCCTGGTTATCGTCAAGCTAGGTATATTGTTATAAACGGTTGGCGTAAACAAGTTTGCAACAATGTCCTCTATGGTTGGCAAGTCTATACTAATGCCCATTTCCGCATAAACTTTTTCAATAAAATCGGTATTTTTACCATATTTATTTGGCCAGTCGCTAGTAGAAGAGTTTGCTATATTAGTTAAAGTTTCTAATTGTTGAGCTGTTAATTTTGCGCCACCAACTCTATTAGTAATGCTGTTAGAAGCAACTTTTCCAACAAAACCCCCGTCACAAACTATTTGACTGCCTATCGGTGCATCAACCTTTACCGTAAAGGTAATTTCCACCGTTTTGCCCGCAGGGACGTTTATTGTCCAAGTAAGAAGGTCGTTTATAGGTTTTGCTCCGTTACTTGCAAACAAGAAAGTTGTGCCATTAGGTATTCTTTCCGTTATAGTAAGCCCCTTATAATCTTGAACTTCGTAGCCGTTTCCACGATAAGTTTTATATGCCACGTCGTTTGTTTTGTTGGTGATTTTTATTGAATAAGTTAAGGTATCACCCTTGGCAACAGTTCCAAATTGAGTAACGTCAACAGTTCTGTCGATATTCATCATTGGGAACTCTTGTCTTGTAAGTGCGGATTCTAACGGTTCAATAACTTCGTCTTCATACATAATTATATCGTTGCCGGGATCTCCGTCATAATCGTATGCATAGTAATCAAGCGGACGAGTAACTACGTAAGAGTAAGTAGTTAAGGTGTCTTCTGGGGTGTATCTATGGAATATAGCACCCGTGTTTTCCTTATAGTCAACACCACCGCTCGTGGAATATTTATCGCCACCACAATCTAACACGATACCGTTTCCAAGGTACACGAGAGTATGTGACGCATTAGTAAAAATGTCGCCCGGACGAAGATTTACGTATTCGTTACCATCTTTTTTAAAGAAGTTGGCAATAAATAGTTCTTTTACTTGTTCTGGGGTGGTTTCTTGATCGTTTAAATAGTATTTATACGTATCGCCGACTTTGCGTAATTCAAGTTTTCCATCTTTATACCAATCGTAAAAAGCTGATGAAGTTAAAACGCTACATCTATCAAGAGAACGAACGAAATTTTCACTTTCGTTTTTAACGAATCCGTCGTAATCTATCCAACGGGCAATAGCCATATCTCTATCCGAATCAGTTATTGGGTTTTCGTCATCTCCATCCCAATAATAAACTTCTTCGATTTGGTTGTCAGAAAATTGCGTAAAGTTATCAGTTGTAAAATAGCCTGGATAATAAACTTTTTCTGCAATTCTATGCCCAATAGAATGTAAATAAACATAGGATGCATAAGCCGTGCAAACTGAATATAACGTTTGGTCTTTAGTGCCGTATTCCGGCGCAACTTCCTTAGTGCTTCTCTGCTCCCCACCATTGTGAATTGAAACTGCCGTTAACGTCTGTGAATCGTATTGAACGTAAATGCCTTTAGCGTAATAAGACCAAGCAAGTTCTACTATCGCCTTTTCTAAATCGGCACGAGTGGTAACCTTAGTTCCCTTGGCAACGTTTTCAGTTTTTTTATCCAAACAACTTTCACAAGTATAGGTTATTATTCCACCTGCGCTTTGTGTAGGTGCTTTTGTCAATTCGCCATTATTCCAATCGTGTTCAAGCAAGCTACCATAAGATTGCAAACAATCTACGCAAGTTGCAAGGTTCTTACAAGTTGAACTTCCACCATGGTGAATTTCTTTATCTATTTTATCTCCACAAACGCACTCAAACCAATGGTATTCTTGGTCGAACGCCATAGTATCGTATGCGTGTTGGTGGGGTTCTTGTTTACCACATTTACAAAAACCGTCAACGTATTCGTGTTGCTCGATATTGATTTTATCCTCGCAAGAACATTCGTCCCAATGCTCGTATTCCCCTATTCCTATTTTAGTATAAGCATGAACGTGTGGTTTACCCTTTCCACATTCGCAAACGCCGTCGATATATTCGTGTGGTTGTTCTTGCGTTTTATCCCCACATACACATTCGTAATA
>JAFVWA010000186.1 GCA_017501885.1 Clostridia bacterium
AGATATATATATTATTCTTTTATTGAATATATACGTAAGTATATATGAAAGAAAAGAAAAGGAAATCCGAAGTTATTGCCAAAAATGTACAGTTATGACCTATTTCTTCGGATAAATGTACAGAAATAACCTATTCTTGTACATTTATAGCGATAATTGTACAATTATACCCCATTTCTTCAGAAGAAATAAAGTGCTTAAAATGGGGTGTTTTGATTGTTTTTAAGGGTGATTTACGCCATTTTTCGTATGATTTCCGAAGAAATCACCTATTTCTGTACATAAATGTACAGTTATTGCCCATTCTTGTACATTTATGATGAATAATTGTACATTTATCCGCATTTCTTCGGAAGAAATAACCATAATTGTACAAGAATAGCGGTGTTCATTGCTGACACCGCTACAAACAAACTGTATTTGAACTAACCTTTGAGGTGCTAACCTCCGCATCTAAAGTAGATGAGTTTAGATAAATTATTCCTCATCGTCAGAGAGTTCTGCCAATCTATCCTCGATAGTCTTTTTATTCTCTACCGTCATATCGAGGGTTGTTGTCTGTAATTTTGGCGAAACATAAGCGGCGAACTTCTCCATTGCCGCAACTCTATCCTTTGGCTCCAACTCCGCTATATCATTCACAAAGGTTTCGGACGTGAAATAGTCGTCGAGCATCTTTGCGATTGCCCCACGTACTGCCGCAGATGCCTTATTGGGCGTTCCTGCCTGTCTTCCTCCTGTTTTCTTTCCCTTTGCCATTCAACTGTAAAAAGATAAAACGATGGCTCAAAGGTATGTGATTAGTTTTGCAACAGAAGTATAACTTTTAACAATTCATTTCATACGTATGGGACTTATTGGAAGCATTGTCGGCGGAGGACTTAGCGCAGCAGGTGCTATCTTCGGTGGTATCTCCGCATCGAAGGCAATGAAAAAAGCGAAGCGTAATGTTGAGGCACAGCGTAAGAAAAACCAAGATTGGTATGACCAACGCTACAACGAAGATGCAACACAGCGTGCCGATGCTCAACGTATCCTTACGCAAACCGAAGAGAGTATCAAACAGCGCAACAGGGCGGCGGCAGGTTCAGCAGCCGTTATGGGCGGTACTGATGAAAGTGTAGCGGCGGCGAAAGCTGCCAACAACGAGGCACTTGCTGACGCTACTGCGCAGATTGCGGCCAATGCTGATGCACGCAAAGACAGCATCGAAGCGACTTATCTACAAAACGACAACGCATATGTGGAGCAGTTGAACGCTATCGAGCAGGGCAAGGCACAGGCTGTCAGTCAAGCAGTACAGGGCGTAGCAAACGCAGGTGCAAGTATCGCAGGCGCATTCTAAATCCATTCTCCTATGGCAACATTAGATGAAATTTTAGGCGGTAGCCCTCCCGATGGCGGAGGACACGCACCGAAAGGCTCACAGGAGTGGGCAGAACAAAATTCGGGAGAGAACGCAGGAGGAAGCGGCGGCAGCACACCACCGAAAGGCTCACAGGAGTGGGCAGAACAAAATTCGGGAGAGAACGCCCCGGTTTCATCTTCTCCTACCGCTCCAACACAGCCCGGAGCAAAGAGTAAGCCGTCATCAGGAGCAGGTGCGCCTGCCTCGGGTGGCGGTGGTGGCGGTTATGAGGAACTGTTCAAGAAACTCAATCCATACACCCCACCTACGGCAGAGGAACTTGAAAAGGAAAGGAAGAGAGAGAAGCGAGCGCAGATATTCGCAGCCATTGGTGACGGTATAACTGCCCTCTCAAACCTTTTCTTCACTACACAGTATGCACCGAATATGTATGACGGTAAGAATACTATTTCAACCGCTAACAAGGTGCGCTATGACAAATTGGTGAAAGACCGAGAGGAAAAGAACACGGCGTATTACAACGCTCTTATGCGTGCAAGACAGGCTGATGGAGATGCAGCCCACCGAGAACGTAGTTGGCAACGACAGCTCGGACTCGACCAAGAGGCACGAGACCGTTACAACGAAAGTATTACCCACCGCAACGAGCGTGAGCAGATTGCTGATGACCGCTACAACAGCGAACAGGCGTACAGACGTGGACGTGATGAGGAGGCAGACAGACGTTGGCAGGCGAACTTTGACGAGGACAAACGCCGTTCTGACCGCTCATACAACTTCCAAGTTCGTCAGCATAATGACAATGTTTCCGTTCGCCGTGAGCAGGCAAGAGCAACGGCAGCACGTGGTGTTCGTGGTAAGCAACTCGGCTTTGCTGATGGTAACGGCAACCAAGTGAGCATCTACGAAAATGTTTGGAAAGGCTCAATGCAGGGAATTTATGACACACTTGTAGCAGATGGTATTACACCTGATGCTATAAAACTCGCTCAAGGTATGTCCGCAAGCGATAAAGAAGATTTTGTCAAACAGAATTGGTATAAGTCTAATAATGCGAGAGCGCAGATGTTGGCTCTTTCCAAACTTGACCCGGCAACAATGACTTCGGAAGTAAATGACGAAGATGGTGGACTTGGTTGGGGTAATTCTGACAATAGAAATGATAACGAAACAGATTGGTAAATATGAATGATGAAGTAAAAAAACTCTATTCAGCCCTATTGGGCAAGGGATATTCAACCTCAGACTTGGGCGATGAGGAAACTTTTCGTGCCAAAATGAGCGATAAGAATAGCCGCAAGGAACTATATGATTGGGTTTCATCAAAGGGCAATTTCCGTTTAGGAGATTACGAAAGCTATGAAAACCGTCTGACATCTTCTATGCAACAGCCCGAACAGCCTGCGGCAGCACCTACTGTTCCCGAAGTGGAAACACCTGCCACCCCGACAGGCGAAACACCGCTTACAGAACAGGATAAAATACGTTTCAGTGCAGGTATCGAGCAGATGAAACGCCGTACAGCGCAGTCTATGGATGAGTTCAACGAACGTATGGAGACAATGCGTGAGTACCACGACAACGCTCCTTTGGGCGGTGGACAGACTGCCGAGGGACGTATGATGTTCAACCCACAGAGCGGCAAGTTCGAGAAAACCTATATCACCCCTCTTGGCAACAGGTACACAAGCAAGGGGCTTGCCGATATGGAAAGTTTCAGATACCGACAGGCGGCTGATATGTCCGTCAGTGGGCAGTTGCGTAAAGCAAATATGCGTTTACGTGATATAGAGGAACGTTTAGAGGCAAGAGGACGTGAGTTGTATGAGGAGCAAGAACGAAATAAACCAAAAGGTTTTCTTGGTTTTATTGCTGAAATGGGTGAAACTATGGCAGCAGACCGTATGGGCGGTGCAAGCGGAATGACACCCGAAGATGGTTTTGAATTTCAGACCGATACTGAATACCAATCTTTGAGACTTGCTAAACGACAACTTGAAGAGCAGATACAGCAACTCGAGAACTATTCAGAAAAGGATAATGAGGGCGAACGCTTTTGGCACGACTTCGGACGTAACACTTGGCAATCCATTGCAGATATAGACGCTTGGGACTTCGGAAAGAATGCACTGCGTGATGCATCTACTCGTTTACAGATTGCCACAAGAGCCGAAAGAGGCGAAGAACTTACAGAAGCAGAAAATGATGCATTGTACGAAATGTATATGCACAATAATGTTATGTCTGAATTTGGTGACTTGGGTACAGGTGCTAAATGGGGTAACATTACAGGCGGTTCTCTTTCCTTTATGAAAGACTTCTTAATAACAGGTGGTTTTAGTGGGATTTCATCTAAACTTGCGACAAAAGTGCCTACACATATTGCTACAAAGGCTGCTACAAGGTTAAGCCTCAATGCAACAGAAAGTCTCGGTATGAGACTCGCTAAAGATGGATTGTTTGCGACCATTCGTAGTGGAGGCAAAGGTGCTGCGGCTCGTTTGATTGCTGAGCAAGGATTATGGAACACTACTAAGATTGCTACGACAAGAGCATTAGGCGTTACTGCCGAAGATTTGCTTATACGTGCTCCGTTAATGGTTGGCACAGTTCAAGCACAAAGTACAGCAGCAGAAATCATTGAAACAAAACTTGGACCTGTAATTGTCGATGAAAATACAGACGAACTCCGATTTGTCGATGACACATCTTGGGGCGAAGCTGCTTGGGAGGTTGGTGCAGACAAAGTTATTGAGAACTTCTCGGAAATGTGGGGTGCACATCTTCCCGGTGTTTCTGATGTTACAAGAGCATTTGGAGCAAGAAACCTGACTGCTGCTATACTTCGTTCTACACGTCCCGGTGCAGGAACTGTTCTTTCAAAGACAACAGAATTTCTTGGCAAAGTTGGCGTAAACGGATACTTTGGCGAAGTTGGTGAGGAATATTACGGTCAGTTGTGGCGCAGTATGCTAAATCTTGACTCCTCGAAAGATGCAGACGGAAATAATCTATTTAAGAGTGGAGAGTTTCACGGTGACATTTGGGGCGGTATGGCTATGTCTATTGGCTTGACAAGTGCAAGTACAATGGGTGTAAACTATGCCGAGAAAGGAATAAACAAGGGATTGAATGGCGCACAGTACCTACATTTGAAACATTTGGTAAATAAATCCAATGCGAAAGCATCGGAAGCCTTTACACCCGAAGTTTGGGACGGTATGCGTCTCCTCATTGACAATGCCGACAACGCCGATATGGGCGCACTTGCAACACAGGTATTCAATGATTCTGAAATGACAGAAGAACAGCGTTCCGCTGCATTAGAGTATATGGAACACACGATGATTATGCGCGGTTTCAATCTTGGAGAATATGCAAGACGAAAGAATGGTATTGTACCAAGTACAGAGGAAGACGAGTTGAGCCAATGTTACATTGACGGCTATAATATCCATTCAGCCCAAGAAATGAACGACAC
>JAFVWA010000187.1 GCA_017501885.1 Clostridia bacterium
ACCTTCCAATTTATTTGATACAATTATTTATGGTAATGTATTCTCTCAGTACATTACCGTACCTAATTTTTAAATTTGTGTGAGCGTGGTTTACCCTCGTTTTCGTTGTTATGAGTTCCTTTGTTTTATTTGTTTCTTAACAATACATTAGTTTAAACAGAAAGCTATTCTTATCAGTCGCATTTTTTAATGCGGCTTTTTTTCTTTTTCTGATATAATTTATAAATAATAGATAAGGAGAAACTGTATGAATAAAGACGAAATTTTAAAACAAATAAAAATGTTGGAAAACCAATTAAACGAGGTTGAGGAAAAAGATTGAAAAGCAAATATCACAAATTCAATCGATAACCTAAACAAACAAATAACCGAAATAAAAGAGGCAATTTCTAAACCCGCAACACCAAATAACCCAGATAAATTAAAATTATAGAAAGGTTATAATATGACAAAAGAAACCGAAAAAGCGATAGAAAAAGCCGTTGAAGTTAGAGCAGCCAAAGCTAATGTTTCAGGGCAAGAATATATCGACAATCTTAAAAGAGAATTAGTAGAGGACAGAGCGTCAAGAGCCGCAACAAACGAATTACAAGATTTAGTAAATTTAATCGTTATTACTCACCAACAATTAACAGAATTAAAACCAGGTATGGAAGTTTTCGCTAACCAATTTATCGACCAAAGACGTAGCGATAAACAAGGAAACGGTAATAGATATATTAAACACTACATACAAGAAGGTAAAAGTTGAAATGAAATTAAAGGTAAATTTGTTCCAACTGAATTATCTAATACCGAAGCAATGAGCGTTCAATTTATTAAGTTTAAATTAGATAATCAAGATTTAGCCCCAGGTTCTCAGCAATGAGCTTTCCCGGTAGTATGACGGACAACAGAAATGATTACTTATTTTATTGACGGACAATTAGGAGAATATATCGAGGACCAAATTATCGGACAAATTCAACAATCAATCGAAGTTAAAAAATATGATTATCTAATGGGTTTAATTAATGAGGACATTACAGCTAATAAAGGTAAAGTTATTAACGGTACAGCAACAAACTTATTTGACGCTTTAACAACCGAAGTATTCCCAGAATGTGAAAAAATGTTATTAAACTCACACGAGTACAACCATAATTCAGAGTTAATTTATGCTTGCGACGCTTCGGAAAAAGAAAATTTAGTTATGATAGTTGCGCCAACATTACAAGCTAAATTAAAGTCAAATATTATGTCTCAATTATTTAACTCAAAAAATATTGAAATTAAAAATTTCGTTGGAGATATACACGTAGCTAATAATAAATTTAAGTCAAAAGACGGAATATATACAACTAAAATTAATGAGGACAATAATAACACAGTTCCATATTTAGACGAAAATACAATTGTTGTTATTGATAAAAAGAATTATTTAAAAATATTAACAATGTTGAAATTTACAGGAGACCAAGATTACCCATTAAATATGTCATATATGAGAGTAGTTCATTTATGACTTGCTGCGGGTAAATTAGGTTGAGGAAAATTATTTATCTATAAAAACCAAAACCTAATGACTATGCCTGGAAACGAAACATTATCAACAATAGGAGAATAACGTGGCTAAATTTCCTTTATACCAATGAAAGAAAGCAGGAGAAGGTACTTCCTCAATAGATACTCAAAACTTCGCTTCTAAAATAAAAGCTAATACATTTACAGAAACTAATACATTTAACGCTACTACTACCTTTGGCGGAGAAACTACTTTTAACGCTAATGTGAGAGTTGAAAACGGTAATACAGCAGGTTTATATGCCTCAAAAGATATTACTAATGATAACGATAATCAAGTTATTAATTATAAAGCGTTTTATTGAAAAAGAGTTCACGAGCAAAATTCAGTTACGGTAAATGCTACAAATGGTATTCAAGCTTACGATATTACAACACAAGATTTAACACGTTATAAACATATTAAAG
>JAFVWA010000188.1 GCA_017501885.1 Clostridia bacterium
CTTTAAGAGTCATATCATCAAAAAGAACATAGAAAACTTGTGAAAAACTTGATAAAAGAAACCCAAGTGCACAAATAATTACGCATCCGGCTATCAATAGCAAGACAATCAAAAGCTTAGATAAAAATAATGACCAGAAATTTTTACCTTTACATGCTCCGTTAAAAGAGTCATAAATATTTAAACTCTTGTTATTTAATATGTTTTTACTTAATTTAACTGATGATAAATCAAATATACTTGCAGGCAAAATAAGTAATTTCCCAAGTAAAGAAATGATAAGCCATGCATAATACTTTATGTAATTTCTCTTTTTACTTAAAGTTTGTTTTACGGCTGATTTACTTTCTTTTAAATATGTAGCATAGCCACGGTTCATAATATCCTCCTTGCAAAAAGCAAAAGTAGTCAATTGTTTTTTTATTTAATAGTTACAATAAAGTTATAATAGTCTGTTCTTTCAACGTTTTTACCGTCAAAAACTTTTATTGAATAAGAATCATCAAATGGATAATATTCAATTTCAATTCGCTCGCCCTGAGCAAGTGAACCTTCAGTAATCACATATTGCATTATTTCACTAACGTCATCATAATGAATATCTAAATACACTACTCTATCTTGAAAAGCAACCTTGTATAAATTACTTGGAACACCTATATTAAAATAATCATCTATACGTTCATTTAAACTATTTGAAAATCTAACACAAACATTTAACATTTGGTCATCTGTTCCATAAACGTCTGAATGATAATATACTTCAGCAAACATCGTTGCATTAAATAAAAAATACCCGTCTTGTAACGTTACGCAATCGTAATATAACCTTCTATCTTGTCCAAGGTAATAGGGGGATTTAACCGTATCAACCTTTAAGTTTATTATTTCAACTTCCTTATTTTTAACAACAAGACCAATTTTGTATTCAGTCGAAACGTCTTCCCCATACTTATTGTAAATATTTATTAGAGGGGTAATTGTGCCGTCGTCATTTTCAATAATAGTAATTTTATCATAATGTCCGTCTTTAAGATTTCCTGACTTGTTATAATAACCACCATATATCGTGTCAACGTCCGTCTTTTTCGCTTCAATATTAACTGTATATGAAATATCGATTATATCGTCTTCGAAAAATCCTAAGGCTTTTAATCCAAAGAAAGTTCCTATAGACGTAAGGATAATAATCAGCAATATGCCAATTAAAAATAAGCCTTTTCTTGCTTTTGACATATAATTCTCCTAAATGTTTTGTTCTATAAGTCTTATCGCTTCTTTACAAAGCGGCATTTTGTCTATTCCAAATAACTCGTCTAAGTATGCACACACGCTGTCTGCCATTTGCCTTACATATACCGGATTCTTTGCTTCAAGTTTCCTGAATACCTTTGTTGACATTATGTCATCCAAAGCCTGCAATTCAGTTCCTCCGCACGCTACGATTACCGGAACGTAACTCTTTATCTGCTTCATTATACGGTTACCAAACGTCAATTTGAAGTTCTGTATCATGTATTTATCTAACGTTGCTATTCTTCTTAAATTTCTGTCTGATATACTGTATTCTTTTTGTGCCTTAATAAAAAGTTCTTGTAAGTAGTTGGACGATATCTTAAAATATGGTGTTTCGGGTGCTTCAAATGGTCTTGCTTTCTTGTCAAGGTTTAATACCATCGCTCTGTCGTATACCTTATCTGATATCGCAAACGTTGAGTCGTCGTTATTTATCGTTCCTACAAACCACATGTTTGTTGGAAGTCTTATTTGTCCTTTCTTTAATAACTTTGGATCTGTATCCCATTTATCTGATACTACATCTAAGTTTCTACTTTCTGGATTTGGCAATTCTAATAATGATAAGAACTCAGCAAAGTAATACTCTACTCTTGCTATGTTCATTTCGTCTAATACCGTTACGTATATCTCGTCGTTATAGTTTGCTTCATACATCTTATATAACAACGTTGTTTCGTTAAACTTCTTTGTGAATTCGTTGTAATAGCCGATAAGGTCTGTCCTTTCCTTCCACATAGGTTGTATTGGAACTACTACCGCCTTGTTGTTTAAATATTCACCAAACGCATATGCAAGCGAAGTCTTACCTGTTCCCGACATACCTTGAAGTATTATCATCTTGGTTACTGATAATCCACCGATAAATCTTCGTATATCTTCTATGTCGTAGTATAACTTTAATTTGTTTGAAGAAAAGTTTCTAAAACTTTCACATATATCCTTTAACGTTATGTTTTTGTTGTATTCGGGAGGTTGATACGTTTCCATTTCCTTGTCTATTTGACTTAGCATGTAAAATCGATTTACCCCAGATACTACTGTTTTGTCTTGTTCTTCTTCGGTCAAGGTTTCAGTTTTTTCAATTATCGTTTTTTTTAGAATTGGTAATGATTGATCGTTCGGAACATTCTCATTAGCCTTACCGAGACTTTCTCTAAGCAAGTGCGAATATTTTTCATCAAGAGAATGCAGATGACGTTTTTCTTCAAATTCAACACCAAAGTAATCCTTAGTAAACAGTTTGTAAGAGAGCTTTGATTTTGCTGCTAAAATAAGGAATAAAACAAGAAAAACAACAAACGAAAACAAGACACCAAAAAATACGTAACTTAAGGTATCATTAAAAGAAAATAAATCTTTTATATTGTCGTATTGAAGCCATATAGCGGTTCCCAATAATCCAAATAAAACAATTATAAGGATAAAAATCCAACCGCTTAATGGCTTAACGTTTTTTTCTTGTTTCACAAAAAACTCCAAAAATTAGTCTTTAATAGTATCTCTAACAGCACGTTTAGTAAGTTTCCATTGAGCTTTAAAGAAAGATTTAAACGCTATGTATTCTTCTTCCAACTCGTTAAAACGCTGTCTTGTAGTAAACTCATCACACGGAGTAAGTAGTCCTTGTTGAACACGAATAGCTGTTAACTCGCCCTTGAAAAAGCTTGCATAATTTTTAAGTGCATTATTTTCTGCTTTAAGTGCGTCAAGTTCTGCTTCTGAAGACTTCTTAATGGAATCAACTAAATCATTATAGCTATCTTCCATTCCTTTAAGTCTATTTTCAAAATCATAAATAAGTAAAGTTCGTTCTTGTTGAGCGTCTTTAATTTGCTGTTCTAATGAAGCAACTTTCTCGTCGAAACCCGCAACAATTATGCCAAGTTTCTTTTGATAATCTTCAATGGTTTTTGCCCTTAAAGATGTTTGAGCATCTAAAAGATTTGTCAAAGCAAGAACTTTTGCTTCATAATCATTGGTTAAATTACCGCGTTCAGCAATATATTTATTGTTTACGTCGTCAAGTTCGCCTGAATGAACAAGAAGAATATTATTAATATCTCTTTCCCTTGCCAAATTAAGATCTTCTACTTCCTTAATATGAGCAACTCTCAATTGCTCCATATCGGCATTGTATTTATCATTTAATAGAACAAGCTCTTCTTGTTTTTCTTTTAAAGCTGATTCAAGCTCGATAATTCTATTAGCAAGACGTTCTTTTTCATTTGTTAACTGATCAATCTTTTCGTTAAGCGCAATAATTTCTTCTCTTGCTCTTGCGAGTTCCTCTTCAGCATGTTCCAAAGTTTTATTACGGTTTTCAAGCATGAGCATGTATTCTTCCATGCTTTTCCCAGATTCTTCAACTCTTTTCTTAAGTCTTCTAATCTGTTCTTGAATCTTTTTAGACTCTTCTTCTTTTCTTCTAAGTTCTTCTTTTGGATCGTTATTTGTAATAGCAGTTCTAACTTCGTCAGAAATTAATAAAACTTCAGCTACACAAATTCTTCCTTTATAACCGTGCATACAATGTTCGCACCCTTTAGGATTTATATCATATATTTTATCTACATCAATACCTA
>JAFVWA010000189.1 GCA_017501885.1 Clostridia bacterium
ACCTTCTGCTTTTAATTTAGCTATCTTTTCGGGATAGGTTGGAAGATTAACCTTTGTAGCAAAGTTTCTTTGCTCCTTTGGAACGGTGAGTTCACCGAGTGGGTTAAATAACGCTTGTTCCATTGCGTATTGGAAAGAGCCTGGATTATCAGATGATAAGGTATTGCCTTCGCCGTCTGCCCATTCGTCCATATTGAAAGTGTATACGTGTTCGCAAGAAACTTTCCATTCTTTTAAGAAGTATACTACCCACTTATACATACCCATAGGTCCTACGGGAAGAATAAACGCTATCTTTTCCTTTCTTTCTTTTGCAAGGCGAATTTGCATTGCTATTTCGTGTCCCATATACGTTTCAAATTCACCTAAACTTTCGCACTTAACAGGCGTAAAGTCTTTGTTCCAAAACGCTTGACGTTCGGTTATCTTTTCGGGCGCGTCTATACACGCGTCAATCTTGTCAAAATCCCAACCTTCGGGATAAAAGCCTTCTAACATACTTCCTTTAACTGTTGAATTGAAATTCATAATTTTCTCTCCTTTTATGGTAATAATCTTTTTGTCGTGCCTTTTAAGTATACTTGGCATTGCTTAAAGCCTTCTGCATAATCTGCACCGCATTGGTATCCGCGGTATCTTGAACACGTTCTAACCATATCGCAAAAATCAATGTGGTCGTGGTCACGCATCCATACTATTTGACTTTCGTGACATTCTAACATCTTAATCTTTAAGTCGATAGTGTCAGAAACGTCTACAAACATCGTTGGATTAAAGTTTACGCCTGCCAAAGTATCCATATAGTAAATGGGAACGAGTTTTGCAGGAGTATCATCTTTTGTGTATTTGTGAACGCTACACTTATAGTTGGGAAGTGTTGCCGTAAAACTTGCGTCAAACACTAACCTACTTATAGACGTATGGTCGGGCATATAGTCATCGGGATCGTGAGTGATTATTAAATCAGGGTTGGCGTATCTAATTACGTCTACCATTTTATCTCTCGCTTGCTTATTGTTTTCGTAAATATCCAAATCGTCAAATCCGCCGTGGATAACTTCTATCCCTGCGAGAGCGCCTGCCCTTTTGGCTTCGTTTGCGCGCATTATTTTAAGTTCTTCCGGTGGAATTACCACGTGTCCTAAGTTACCGCTTGAAGCGTGGCAAACTATTACGGTATCTCCCCTTTGAACACACTTTGCAAGCGTGCCTGAACACGCTATTTCTATATCGTCGGGATGAGCGCCTATTGCTAAAATTCTCATATTCTCTCCTTTATAGTTTTGGAGCGTTAGCCAAAAGGTATTCTTCGGCTTCTGCGCACCATAATCCGTCGTTTGCTTTTACTATTTCGTCAAGTTTTTTGTAAAGTGGGTTGGTTTTTCCAAGTTCACCAAGTTCGCTTATTGCAATGAGTGGTAAATCTAAGTGGTTGTAACAAACTTTCTTTGCTCCGTTTGGCGTTGCCATTGCAAATAACGCGTCGCTTGCGGCGTTGAGTCCGAGTATGTGCGATACGAGTGCGCCCGGTTTTAATTTGTTTTGTTCGATAAGCGTTATTGCGTCTACCATGTCTTGTGGAATGCTTCCTGCCGTGCCGACAACGTGTATTCCGTCATAGTGAACACGGTATAAGTTTAAACTTCCCATAAGTTCGTGGTTGGTTGGACCTGCAAAGAAGTTGATACAACCGTCAAACTTACAAATTTCTTCAGCAAGAGTAAAGAGCGCGGGAACGGGAACCATAACGAACACGTCGTCAAATCCACCGCATGATATCTCTTTAAGGTATGCCCCTACGTTTTCAATACCAGACGTGTTAACGTATCTTAAATCTACGCCCTTTGCTTTTGCATATTCGATTGAAAGAACGCTGTTTGCAAAATCTAATCTTTCTTGACTTAAATCGGTTACTACTATTTGACTTGCGCCTGCATATCCACAGCCAAGGTCGATAGTGCCTATTCCCATAGGACCTGCTCCGCCAAGTATTGCTATCTTTCCGCCTTTCTTTGCTCCGTCAAGACGTTCGTAGTTAGTGTAATCGGTGTGATACATTCCTTTGTATCCCCTGATTATGCAACCAAACGCTTCGGTTAGTGAACCTGCAAAAAAACTGTCGCCATTATATGGGAGAACGCAACCTCTATCTAAAACAAGTTTAGATACTACTGCATATTTAGTGTTTCCACCGATAAATGGATACGAGTATCCTATATCGTGGTTGTTTTCAAGTTTTAATGCGGGTTGAATAACTACCTTTTGCCCAACTTTCCATTTGTCTTTTAACTTTTCGCCAACCTCAGCGATTTCGCAACACATTTCGTGCCCTACTATTATTGGGTTTTTATCAACGTCGTTTGGAACATGCTTATGTTCGCCACCCTGCTTGATTGCTTTATAAGTGGATAAACAAACTGAATCGCTTACTACTTTTATTAGTAATTCTTCTTCTGTTATTTCGGGAAGATCAAATTCTTCCAAACGAATGTCGTTAGCCCCGTAAAGTCTTAACGCTTTTGTTTTCATATCGACTCCTTTTTTTGCTTTTATTATTGATTTAATTTTACCAAACTGCTACTTTTTTTACAATAGTAAAAAATATTCAATAAGAGTAAAAAAATCTACTTGCAATTTGGTGTCGGTTATGTTATACTTTTTCTATGAGAAAGTATTTCAAACATAAGATAAACAACCTTTTAGTTATCAACGGAATTATTACCGTGCATTACTTTGAGTTTTCTAAAAACTTTAAGCATGACGGAGAGTCTCACGACTTTTGGGAAATAGTTTACGCCGACAAGGAAGATATCATTTGTTCGGCTGACGGAAAAGAGATTTTGCTTAAAAGTGGGCAAATGCTGTTTCACAAACCAAACGTTTGGCATACCTTAGCTTCTGACGGTAAACATGCGCCCACCGTTTTTATCATTTCTTTTGACTGCCGTTCTGAGGCTATGCGCTTTTTTGAAGACAAGGTTATTACTCTTGACAAGCAGAGTCTTAAATACGTTTACGCTATTATTGACGAAGCCAAAAATTCCTTTGATATCCCCTATTCTAACCCTTATGCAAAAAAACTTGAAATCCATAAAAATCCGTCGCTTGGCGGAGTGCAACTAATTAAAAACTTTTTGGAAATTATGCTTATTGGCATTATGCGTTCTCTTACCGAAGATAAGGGCGAAAAGGTTTTTATAACCAACAACGACAACGCTGACAAAATGGTTAAAGATACCATTAAACTTCTCAAAGAACACGTTGAAGACAAAATCTCTATTGACGACGTATGTAAAAAGACTTCGTATAGTCGCGCTTATTTATTTAAGAAGTTTAAGCAGACGACGGGAAGTAGCGTTATGGAATACTACTTAAACCTTAAAATCGAACGTGGAAAACAGCTTATTCGTGAAAACGATTTGTCGGTTAAGCAAATTGCCGATATTCTTTGCTTTGATACGCCAAACTATTTTAGCAAGACCTTTAAGAAAAAGACAGGACTTACTCCCCTTCAATACAAAAAAAGAAGTTTCCTATAACCTTTTATTTTTGTTAGTATATTGACACTCGATTTTTAAAGTCGTATAATATTTCTAAGCAAAAAGGAGACGCACATGGACACTATAAAATTTAAAAAAAAGAAAGTCAAAGTTATTGCACACCGCGGTCTTAGTGGGTTAGAAAAAGAAAACACTTGCCCTGCTTTTGTTGGCGCTGGTAACAGAAGTTATTTTGGCATTGAAACGGACGTTCATAGAACGGTTGACGGCAAATACGTGGTTATTCACGACGAAACGACTAAACGCATATCAAACGGTGCAAATGAAATCAATATTGAAAAAACGCCTTTTGATGATTATAAAAGTCTTTCTCTCCCCGACGTTGATGGAATCACAAATAGACGAGATTTAGTTATCCCACAACTTATCGACTATATAAAGATTTGCAAAAAATACGATAAGGTTTGTATTTTAGAATTCAAAAACAGGTTTGAAAAAGAGCACACGAAAGAAGTTTTAGAAATTATTAAGGGTGAAGATTATTTACATAAACTCGTTTGTATTTCTTTTAACTGGGACAACTGCGTTGACCTAAGAGAACTTCTCCCCGACCACGATATTCAATGGCTTACGGGTGAACCCATAGATAGTGATAGAATTGACCAAATGATTAAATACAACTTTAACTTGGACATAAATTATGGTAGTATTGACAAAACAACCATTAAAAGACTTCACGCTCACGGCTTAACGGTTAACGTTTGGACGGTAAACGATAAAGAAACAGGCGAAAAACTTGTTAAAATGGGCGTTGATTATATAACTACGAATATTTTAGAATAATTTTTAATATAAAAAACGGCAAGCGAATGCTTGCCGTTTTTGTTATATTTAACTTATTCCTTTATAGATATTGAAAAACTTGCAGAAAATGTTTTATTTGGTGCTAAAAGCGTCATTTCCGCTTTGGTTTCTAAATCGTCTATAACTCCGTCGCTTGCGGGTATTCCACACCAAGGCTCAATGCAAACAAATGGTGCGGTGGTCTTTTCGTCCTTCCAAAAACCCACTCTCGTCATATCTTCGTAATTTACAACGATTTGTGTTCTGTTTTTTTTGGATTTTAAAGCGACTTCCTTTGCGCCGTCTTGTAAAAAGAGCGCGTCGTTATCAAACAAGTCGTGACTTAATGGTATGATTTTTCCGTCTACCATTGGTTGAAGTTCTTTTCTGCCGTTGAACAAGCCTTCCTCCGTAAAGAAAATGTTGTATTGTGGCTTATCGTTAGCAAACTCTAAATAATAGTCTTCGTATTCTTCCCCGTCTTTCCAAGGAACGTTAAAGCCCGGGTGTCCACCACAGGTGAAAATAAGAGTTTTGTCATCGTTGTTTTCTACGAAATACGTCTGCGTGATTTTGTCGCCTTGCAAAGTGTAAATCATTTTAAGAGTAAACTCAAACGGATATTGTTCACGCGTAAATTCGTTTGCTTTGAGTTCCATAACTACCTTTTCAGGGGTGTGTTCAGTTACAGTAAAGGTGGACTTCTTGGCAAAGCCGTGAATAATCATTTGATATTCTTTGCCCTTATAGGTATACTTTCCTTGGCAAAGTCTTCCACATATAGGGAAAATTACGGTAGCGCGGTCTTTCCAATAAACGTCGCTTCCCTGCCATAAATATTCAATGCCCGTTTTGGCACTTTCTATTGACCTTATTTCTGCACCCTTGTCGCTTATAGATACTTTTAATAAATCATTGTATAAAACGTAGTTCATAAAACACCTCGTAGTTACTTACATATATTGTAAATGGCTTGCTAAAAAAAAGCAAGCCATTTTTGTAGTTTTTATAATTCTTTTACTAAAAGTATTGTGTTGGGTTTCATATCAAAAGTTAAATCTTTGGGTGTTTCTATTAACTGCCCGTCGTTATCTTTATCTACTGCGTATACTTGATATTTAGCACCACTTTTTCCAAAATCTAATTTGACTGTTTTTTGCTCTACTCCTTCGTCTAAATAATAGGTAATTATACAAAGTGACTTTCCGTCTTTATCTACTCCGCAAAGGGTGTAAACGTCATCCACTTGCGTATCGCACTTAACGTATTTTTCCATATCGTAAAACTTGCCATACCAATATAAAGGATAATATGCTTTACGTGGTTTGCAAGTGTAAATATCAAAAGCGCCACAGAACACACCTGGGCGTGTATCGTAATACATAAGCATATCTATTGTATCAGTTTTTTGAGCTTGGCAGATAACAGAAGCCACAAAAGATGCACCTTTTACCCCACCTATATCAATTAAAGTTTGTGTAAAACCTTCTTTCCAATCTTTCACGTAGTTCCATTCGTTGCAAATGGTTTCGGTTTTTTCATATCCGTATTTTATAAGAAGATTTTTCATTTCTTCGGCACGCCACAACAAAGTGCTGGGTGTAATACAATATATATGCCAAGAGAAAAAGTCAATAGGTACTTGGTGTTTTTGCATTTGTGCTAAAAAGTCTTCTGCCCAATCGTGCCTAAAAGCAAGTGCAGGACCACCAATTTTAAGATGTGGGAAACAAGATTTTAAGTGTTTTGCCGTGATTTCGTAAAGATCAAAAAACTGTGCTTTTGTGCCACCCCAACAACGCTTATGATTGCTGTCGTCTTCGTCAAGGTCTGGCTCGTTCCAAATTTCCCAATAAGGCATATCTAACTTAAAGCCGTCTGCCCAACCTTCGGTGTAATGGCGAATAACGTGTTCGCATATTCTTGCCCACTTGCCAAAATCTTTTGGTGGCAAAGTGTTATGCTTTTTTATTTGGTGTTCTATTGATTGACCTAAACGGAAAAAGGTTTTTGTGCCTGCTTCTAGCGTGCAAAGAATATTTTCATCTGTGCAAGCAAAATCATAGGAATTTGCATCATTTTCATCAGCGTCAAAATTAGGAAAGATTGCAGATATATCATGGCAGAAAGGCGCACCATACACACTGTTAAAATTGCTGTCGTGATTGCGAGAATATGGTATTCTTGCTTTTTTGTAATCTTCAAAGTTGCTTCTATATTGGTCGTTAGCATGTCTTTTATGCCATGGCCCACCGTTAGTTGCATTAAGTATTTTGAATTTGCCATCGTTTTTAGTTAAATCAAACCTTAAAACTGTCATAAAACACCTCACTATATCTTATATAAACTATACCCCATAACCCCCAGTATGTCAATATTGCTTTTTACGAAATTTTTTCGTAAAAAAACACGCCGTAAAATTACGGCGTGTTTTAATTGTTTTATAAAAAATTATTTCATTGCTTCTTCTACAGCAACTGCGAGTGCTACTGCTGCGCCTACCATTGGGTTGTTACCCATACCGATTAAACCCATCATTTCTACGTGTGCGGGAACTGAAGATGAACCTGCAAATTGAGCGTCAGAGTGCATTCTACCCATGGTGTCAGTCATGCCGTATGAAGCAGGACCTGCTGCCATGTTGTCGGGGTGAAGGGTTCTACCCGTGCCGCCGCCTGATGCAACTGAGAAATATTTTTTACCGTTTTCTACTGCCCATTTCTTATAAGTTCCAGCAACTGGGTGTTGGAATCTGGTTGGGTTGGTAGAGTTACCGGTGATAGATACGTCAACTTGTTCTGCTTGCATGATTGCAACGCCTTCGTTAACGTCGTCTGCACCGTAGCAACGAACTTTTGCTCTTTCGCCGTCGCTATAAGCGGTTTCTTTAACTACCTTTAATTCTTCTGATGCGTAGTCGAACTTGGTTTGAACGTAAGTAAAGCCGTTGATTCTTGAAATTATCATAGCAGCGTCTTTACCTAAACCGTTAAGGATAACCTTTAATGGAGTAGTTCTAACTTTGTTAGCCGTTCTTGCAATACCAATTGCGCCTTCTGCTGCTGCGAAAGATTCGTGACCTGCTAAGAATGCGAAACACTTGGTTTCTTCTCTTAAAAGCATTGCAGCGAGGTTGCCGTGGCCAAGACCTACTTTTCTGTTTTCAGCAACAGAGCCTGGGATACAGAAACTTTGAAGTCCGATACCGATTGCTTCTGCAGCGTCTGCAGCTTTTACGCAACCCTTTTTGATTGCTACTGCTGCGCCTACGGTGTATGCCCATACTGCGTTTTCAAAAGCGATGGGTTGAACGCCTTTAACGATTGATTCTACGTTGATGCCCTTAGCATCGCAAACTGCCTTAGCATCTTCGATGCTCTTAATTCCGTATTCGGCAAGGCACTTGTTGATTTTGTCTATTCTTCTGTCGTAACCTTCAAAAGTAATACTCATTGTCCTTTCCTCCTACTCTTACTCTTTTCTGGGGTCGATATATTTAGCAGCCCCGTCAAATCTGCCGTATTGACCTGAAGCCTTTTTGAATGCTTCGTCAGCAGACAAACCTTTCTTTATAAAGTCAGCCATTTTGCCAAAGTTAACGAATGAATATCCGATAATTTGGTCGTCGCTATCTAATGCAATTTTGGTTACGTAACCTTCTGCCATTTCAAGATATCTTGGACCCTTTGCTTTGGTTGAATACATGGTGCCTACTTGTGAACGTAAACCTTTACCAAGGTCTTCTAAGCCTGCGCCGATGGTTAAACCGTCTTCAGAGAACGCTGATTGTGTTCTTCCGTATACGATTTGTAAGAATAATTCTCTCATTGCACAGTTAATAGCGTCACAAACAAGGTCGGTGTTAAGTGCTTCTAAAATGGTTTTACCAGGAAGAATTTCCGCTGCCATTGCCGCAGAGTGAGTCATACCTGAACAACCGATTGTTTCTACAAGCGCTTCTTCGATGATACCGTTTTTAACGTTTAACGTTAATTTGCATGCGCCCTGTTGGGGTGCGCATCTACCTACGCCGTGCGTAAAGCCGGAAATATCTTTGATTTCCTTTGCTTGCACCCATTTCGCTTCTTCAGGAATGGGAGCAGGACCGTGATCTGGTCCCTTTGCAACGCAGGTCATTTCTTTAACTTCAGCTGAATACTGCATAAATCTATGCCCTCCAATTTATTTTCTAACTAACTTTTTTAAGTATATCAAATAATTTATTATTTGACAATTATTTTTGCGGTTTTTAATTGATATTTTAAATTTTTTAGTTTATTTTATCTATTTTTGCTTTTCCAAGCTTCTTTTATAGTAAAACAAATACTGTTGAAAATACCCCGAGTTATCTTTAAACTTATCGGTAAACCATTGTGATATTTTACTTCTATCGTTAAGTGAGCCGTTAAAGTGCTCTCTATACACCTTATCTATCCACGTATCAACGGGAAAACTGTCCGACCTATGAAAGCCGAATAGACTTACGCAGTCTGCTACTTTTGGTCCTACCCCATAAAGGCTTACAAGTTGCTTTTTTAGTTCTAACGTCGATAGGTTTGCAAGCGAATAAACGTCAAAACCGTCTACGATTTTTTGAGCGAGCGCTTTTATGTATTCCGCCCTATACCCTAAACCTATTTGCCTATAAAACTCAAGTGGCTCTTTTGCCATTTTTTGAGCGGTTGGGAAAGCATAATATTCAATCTCGTCAAAAGTATGCTTTTCGCCTAAGGCTTGGCAGAGTTTTTCTATGCTCTTTTTTATTCTCGGTATATTATTGTTTTGCGAGATGATAAAACTAAAAAGCATTTCTTCCGCATCTTGGTTAAGTATTCGTATACCTTTGCCGAGAGTTGCGCTAATAGAAAGAATTTCTACCCTTTCATCGAGTGCGCTTTTAACTATCTTGGAATAGTCCCTATCAACGTCAAAAAAATTAGTAAAATACTCTTTATCTTGGGGATTTGTTTGTATAAACGCACTATCGCCTTGGTTATAACAATAGGCGCATTTATCGCGTGAAAAAACAAGGTAACCCTGATTATATGGGGTAAACCTAAATGTTTGACCACACTCTAAAGTGTCTTTTATATTAAAATATTGGCTTGGATATTGTATCTTTATCATTTCATTCATAAAAAAACGGGCTGATTCAGCCCGTTTTTTAATCAATTAGTTTTCTTTAGCGTATACGCTTACTTTCTTGTCGCGTCTGCCCATTCTTTCGAACTTAACAACTCCATCGATAAGTGCGAATAACGTGTTGTCGCTACCCATACCTACGTTGTTACCTGGGTGAATAGCCGTGCCACGTTGACGAACGATGATGCTTCCTGCAAGAACTTCTTGACCATTGTTTCTCTTTACGCCTAATCTTTTAGCGTTGCTGTCTCTGCCGTTTTTGGTGCTACCGCCACCTTTGTGGTGTGCAAATAATCTGAATAAAATCATCATACTATCTATACCCTCCCGTCAATTACTTCGCAACGATTTCTAAAATCTTAACTGCGGTGAAAGGTTGTCTGTGTCCTTGTTTCTTCCTTTCGTTCTTCTTTGCCTTATACTTGTAAACTACTACCTTTCTTGCTTTACCTTGTTCAAGAACTTCGCCTACAGCCTTAAAGCTAGCTGCTTCTTCTGCGACTTTTACACCGTTTTCATCGCTAACCATTAAAACGTTTAGTTCTACTTTGTCACCAACGTTTGCGGAAAGCTTTTCGAATTTGATAACGGAGCCGACTTCTACCTTGTATTGCTTGTTGCCGTTTTCTACGATTGCATACATGGTGTTACCTCCTCTAACCTGACTCGCCGAATAAATTTTGGGGTGGCTTTGACACGCTTATAAAACCCCATTCGAGCGGTTACCCATTGATTTTATAATATTTATTGCAAATTGTCAAACGTTTTTATCAAGTTTTTAGTATATTTTATAGATATTTACCCAAACTTTTTATAAACCAATTGAAGGAGTTTTTTATGAACGATTATAATGCTAAAGCAATTAACGATACTTATAAAAACGCGCATATTGCTCTGCAAAGTATTGCAGACATTTTGCCTGCCGTTGTTTACACAGGCTTAAAGAAGGAACTTAAAGAACAATACGAAAGTTATGATAAATTCATGGGTGAGATTTCTTCGTTTATGTTAGAGAATAACATTACGCCAAAGGATATTAACCCTTTCAAAAAGGTGATGCTTTACAGTTCTATCAAAATGAAAACGTTTGCAAACAATAGCAAAAACACTATTGCTCAAATGATGATGAAGGGAACTCTTATGGGTATTATCGAACTTCAACAAATGCTTAATGAAAGCAAAAACCTTGCGGAAGACGTTAAGGGATATATCGAAAAATTGCTTAAACTTGAAGAAGACTTTTTAGTAAAACTTAAAAGATATTTATAAGTTCCTAAAAACGAAAAACACGGCAACGCCGTGTTTTTTCTTTTTTATAATACCTTTGAAAGGAATTCTTTAAGTCTTTCGTCTTTTGGATTACCAAAAAATTCTTTTGGTGCGCTTTGTTCTTTTATGACGCCGTCGTCAATAAACACTACTCTGTTTGCAACTTCTTTTGCAAAGCCCATTTCGTGAGTTACTACCACCATGGTCATGTTTTCTTTTGCCAAGTCTTTCATTAAATCTAAAACTTCGCCAACCATTTCGGGATCTAACGCAGAAGTAGGTTCGTCAAAAAGCATTACGTCGGGCTCCATCATGAGCGCGCGAATTATTGCTATACGTTGCTTTTGTCCACCAGATAAAGTTGATGGGTAAGCGTCTGCTTTTTCTTCTAAACCTATTCTTTTCAAAAGTTCAAGCGCTTTTGCTTTTGCTTCTTCTTTAGTTTTAAGCTTTAACTGAACGGGCGCAAGCAAAAGGTTTTTCATTACCGTAAGATTGTTAAATAGGTTAAACTGTTGGAAAACCATTCCTATCTTTTGACGATGTTTATTGATGTTTACTTTTTTATTTATGATGTTCTCACCGTTAAAGATAATTTCTCCGCCCGTAGGCTCTTCTAAACGATTAAGGCATCTTAAAAAAGTGGATTTTCCGCAACCCGAAGGACCTATTATTGCAACCACTTCGCCTTTATGGATATCAATATCTATACCCCTTAATACTTCGTGTTTGCCCCACGCTTTTTTTAAGCCGTTTACTTGCAATACTAATTCTTGTGAGGTTTTATCGTTCATTTTTCTTAAACCTCCTTTCTATTAACTTTTGAATAACGGTTAGTAAAATTATGATTACAAGATAGATTACTGCAATCACGACCAATGTTGCATTGTAACATGCAGGCTCTAACATTTGAATCTTTTCTACTATACCGAACAAGTCGTATACTTGTTCCCCGTCAACTTGCAAGGCTATTAAGCTAACGACTGACGTTTCCTTAACAAGTATGATTATTTCGTTAAATATCGTAGGAACTACTACCTTTATCGCTTGTGGAATTACAACTTTCCACATAGTGGTAAACCAGCCGAGTCCTAAACTACGACCAGCTTCCATTTGTCCGTTATCAACAGAGCCAATACCACTACGTATGATTTCTGCCATATACGCACCGCTATTGATACCAAATGATATAATTGGAACAATAAGGTTGTTGTCGCTATACTTAAACGATACAAGCACGATACTATACATCAAGAATAATTGCACGAGCATAGGTGTGCCCCTAATAACCGTGATGTAAAGGTCTACGATTTTATCGAAAATCTTTACAATTATGTTACCCTTAGGTGCAATCTTTACGCCTGCACAAATTACGCCTATAACGAAACCAATGATAACCGCAGTAAATGCGATTATCATTGAGTATCCTAAGCTTGCAAAAAGCAATTCTTTATATTCAAATACTAATTTTAACTGTTCACCAAATGGCATTTTTCTTTTCCTTAGTCAACGATACCGCCACTATGTTTAATGGTGAAGTAATCGATTACGCCACTTTCTATCATTGTTTGAAGAACTGCGTTTACTTCTTCTACGAGTGCAGTTGCTTGTTTATTGAAGTATAATACGTATGATTCGGGTTCAGCGTCAAGTTCAAAGCATTCTAAGTTAGAGTTGGTTGCGCAAATAGATTGTGCGGGAAGCTTATCGATAACTACTGCGCCGATTTGTGAACCGATGTCTTGGCTTGCAATAATTGCATTCTTATAGGTAAATACAGATGCGCCTGATCCGTTAAGATCACCGTCGTCAAGGTTAATAGCATCGTCTACCATATAGTAACCTGTGGTGCCTGTTTGGGTTCCGATTTTCTTGTTAGAAAGGGTTGCGAGTTTAGCGAGTGGAAGTTTTCCATCAACTAAATCTGATTGGCTAATTGCACCAGCTGGAACGATTGCATATTGAACTGAAGTGGTATAAGAAATAGATGAAAGCGCGATTGCGTCACGTTGTTCATTCTTTGTCATACCTGCTGCGCCAACAGCATTTTTGTTATTTGCTACTTCGTTGAGAATTTGTTCAAAGTCAATGTCTCTTACTTCGATATTGTAGCCTAAAATTTCGCCGATTTCTTCCATGATGTCCATGTCAACGCCAACAACTTTGCCGTTATCGTCAAGATATTCGTATGGAGCAAAACCAGAGTTGGTATATACGTATAAAGTTGGGCCGTTGTTTCCGCCCTCTTCTTCGTCACCGCAAGCGGTTAAACCTAAGCATGCGCCTACGCAAAGGAGCATTGCTAATAACATTGTTAATAACTTTTTCATTTTTCTTTCTCCTTGATAAAGTTTTCGTTTATTATACACCCCTTATTTTGCCTTGTCAAACATTTATTGCATATTTTTTTATTATTTTTAATAATTTTACACAATTTTATTTTATTTTTGAATAATTTTATGAATAATTTTTATATTATGCGTAAATTCACTAAAATTTAAGCAATTTCATACACTAAAGTGTGAATATTTTTCCCTACGAAAATCAACTCGCAGTAAGTTATGCGAAAAATTGGGCGTATTCGAGAAACCCAGATTACCATAATTTTGATAATTTAGGTGGTGATTGCACTAACTTTGTTTCGCAATGTCTTTATGCGGGGTGTAAAGTTATGAATTTCACCCCCACTTTCGGTTGGTATTATAATTCTATAAATGACCGCGCGCCCGCGTGGACGGGGGTTGACGAGTTTTACTCTTTCCTATCAATGAATAATGGCATAGGCCCGTTTGCAAAAGAAGTTCTATATTCAGATTTAGCCGTAGGCGACTTTATATCATTATATAGAGATGGAAAATATTTTCACAACGTTATAATAACTAAAATACACGGTGGGGAAATCTATACGGCTTCGCATACGAGAGATTCATTTGATAAACCGCTCTCTTCCTATCATTATTTTAAGGCAAGATATATTCACGTATTAGGTTATAGAAAATAAAAAAAACTCCGATTTCCGGAGTTTTTTTGATATTATACTTTTATTCTAAGCATATCGCCTGCGTTTAGTGGAACGGGCGTTTTTAATTTTAGTATTTGTTGAACGAGTTTTGCGTCTTCTACGGGGTTACTTTTTTCGTCTTGCATTTGTTCGATCTTAATTATCTTATTAAAACTATCTGACGGAGATAAGACTTCTAACTCGTCGCCAACCTTAAAGCGGTTGCGCATTTCTACCGTTGCCGTTTGAGTTTCTTTATCATAGTCTAAAACGTTTGCTATAAACTTGTGTGTGCCTTTACTTTGGCTATCGTCATAGTTAACCGTTCTATCGTTATCCCCTAAAAGGTATGCCGTGGTAAACTCGCGATGTGCAGTCTTTTTAAGTTCGTCCTGATATAACGAGTTGTTTTTGTATTCGCTTCCTTGCGCATAGTAAGCGTCTATTGCACGGCGATATGCGTTTACTACTGTTGCAAGGTAGTATTCAGATTTCATTCTACCTTCTATTTTAAACGAACAAACGCCTGCATTATCAAGTTCTGCAATATAGTCAAGCAAGTTCAAGTCCTTACTGTTCATAATATAAGTTCCGTGCTCGTCTTCTTGCATTTCCAAAAAATCCGTTCCCGAATCTTTTTCGCGAATCTCATAGTTCCAACGACACGCTTGAACGCACGCACCACGGTTACTGCTTCTGCCCGTGCGGTAGTCTGACAGCAAACATCTTCCACTATACGCTATACACATTGCGCCGTGAATGAACGTTTCTATCTCTATTTCGGGAACCGTTTGGTGTATGCGGGTTATTTCTTTTAGAGAAAGTTCTCTTGCAAGTATCACTCTTTTTACACCGTGGTCAAGCCAAAACTTTACAGCAAGGCTATTTAAGGTGTTTGCTTGCGTAGATACGTTTACTGGAAGTTTTGGAGCAACCGCTAAACATAACGCTATCAAGCCTGTATCAGAAATGATTGCGCCATCTACGCCCGTCTTTTCTAAAAACTTAAAATAGTCTTCGGCTTTATCAAGGTCGGTATCCCTTGCGAGAATGTTTACTGTTACGTAAACCTTTTTACCTATAGAGTGTGCATATTCCGTGGCTTCGACTATTTCTTCATCAGTAAAATTTCCGGCTAAGGCACGGAGAGAAAAATTCTTCCCGCCGATATACACCGCGTCTGCGCCAAAGTAAAATGCCGTTTTAAGTTTGTTCATATCGCCTGCTGGCGACAATAATTCTATGTTTTTCATTTGAGTTTTTCCGTTATGCTTACACCGTCTTCTATATCGTAGACAGTAGTTTTTAGATTTGGAGAAGTTGTTATCTCTCTTAAAAAGTTTTCCATGCTATGTTTGGTGGTGTTAAACCTATGCGGTGTCTTTACCCTACCGTCAACGTATCCGCGAAAAAGCACGTTGTCGGCAAAAAGCGTTCCGCCCACGTTTAACGAACTTAGCAAGTGTGGAAGGTATTCGTAGTAATGACCTTTTGGTCCGTCTAAAAATATAAAGTCGTATTTGCCTGTCAATAGTGGCAAAATCTCAGAAGCGTCGCCTAAAAAAATGTTTGCTCTATCGTCCACACCAAAGTCGCGATAGTTGTTTTTTATAAGTTCTACACGCTTTTCGTCTATCTCTATTCCCGAAAGTTTTGCCGTTGGCTCGGCTTTTAGCATCGCTATTGAAGATAAACCTAAGTTTACGCCTATTTCTAAAATGCTTTGTGGCTTCTTCTCTTTTACTGTTTTTATAAGCAATTCAAAACTTTTATCCCTTAAAATAGGCTCGCCGTTCTGCTTTGCTTGTTCTCTTAACTTTAGTAATCTCTCAATCAATTAAATCACCATTATAACGGGTAATATTACGGGATTTTTGCCCGTTGCCTTGAATAGGTAATTCTTCAATCCCCTACGTATTATTGCAGACAATTCGTTTTCGTCGCGAACCGCCCTTAAATCTATTTGACTTATGGTATTGGTAAGGTTTGCCTTCGCTTCGGCTATCATACCTTCTGATATTACCAAGCCTTTACCTATTATTTCTAATGAAGAAAGCCTTGCAGAAAGTTCTTCTAAACACGCTACGACAACCACTAAGCCGTCTTCGGATAAATGTATTCTATCTCTAAGCACGAAACTGTCCGCTCCGTCTATTCCAACACCGTCAACAAAGCGTGAACCCGCGGGGATTTTTTCGCCCATTTTTATAGTGTTCTTGCCTATCTCTACGGTATCGCCAATCTCGGCTATGACTATGTTAGACTGCTTCATACCCATATCGTGCGCAAGTGAAGCGTGCTTTTTTAAGTGACGGTATTCGCCGTGCACGGGAATAAAATATTTTGGCTTTACTAAGCTGTGTAAAGTCCTTAATTCTCCCCTACAAGCATGTCCCGAAACGTGTATAGGTTCTAACGATTCGTAAATAACTTCAGCACCCAAACGGTAAAGGTTATTTATTACGCCGTAAATCATTTTTTCGTTGCCCGGAATTACCGACGCGCTTATTACGACAGTATCGTTTTCGCCTATCGTTACCTTGTTAAACTCTCCGCTTGCCATTCTGGTAAGCGCACTCATAGGCTCGCCCTGTGTTCCTGTGGAAATTATTACCACTTGCTCGTCTTTATAATACTTCAACTGTTCAATGTCGATAATCAAATTTTCGGGAATGGATAGTTCGCCTATTTTTGAAGCGGCTTCGGCAATATTTATCATGCTTCTGCCCGAGAATGCCACTCTGCGGTTATACTTTCTTGCCAAGTCTAATATTTGTTGAAGCCTATGCACGTTGCTTGCAAACGTTGCTATTATTAGTCTTCTGCGAACGTTGTCCGAGAAAACGTGTTCCAACGTTTCCTTAACCACCGATTCGCTCATTGTAGTGCCTTCTATCTCAATATTTGTAGAGTCTGCCATAAGCAAGGCAACGCCTTTTTTGCCTATCTCCGAAAGCCTTGCAAGGTCCATTGTTTCACCCGCTACGGGGGTAAAGTCTATTTTAAAATCTCCCGAGTGAACTACCACGCCAACGGGGGTTGTTATTGCAAGCGCAACCGCACCTGCGATAGAGTGGTTTACGTTGATAAACTCTATTGAAAAACAACCGAGTTTTATACTCTTTCCCGGTGCGATACAGTTGAGTGAAGCATCGTGAATCTTGTGTTCTCTAAGTTTGTTTTCTATTAAAGTAAGCGTGAGTTTTGTGCCGAATACGGGAACGTTTAATTCCTTTAAAATATATGGCAAACTACCAATATGGTCTTCGTGTCCGTGAGTTATGATTATTCCGCGAACGCGACTGCTATTTTGCACCAAGTAAGTGGTATCTGGAATAACTAAGTCTACCCCTGGCATGTTTGCGCCTGGAAAGGTTAATCCAGCATCGATAACGATTATATCTTTGCCAAACTCCAACGCGGTCATGTTCTTTCCGATTTCGCCAACGCCACCCAAAAAGCGAACTTTTAAGGTGCTTTTTTCGGGTTTTGCTTTAACCACGTCAGTAGTATTTTTACTTTGTTTTTTTGGTTTTTCCGTTTTTGCAACAAGTTTTTTTACACTTGCTTTGCGGTTTACCTTACCACTTTTTTTATTAGTCGATTTTTGCAAAGGAGAACTTTCCTTTTTGCCGTCCGTCTCTTTTTTGTTTGCTCCTGTTTTTTGATTTTTCAAATTTATCTCCTAAACTTTGTTGAAAGTTTTTAACTATTTTTGTTTATTATACACTTTTTAGCGCCTTTTGTCCATTATAATTATTTTATAGAATAAAATATTTTGTCGTTTAGGGGTATTTTTAGTTGAAAAAATTCAAGTTTGATAGTATAATGATTTTTAAAATAAGGCAAATGCAAGTCGTTTGCTTTTAAGATTAACTTAAACTTTCTTGTAAAGGAGATTAAATATGAGAGTTTTTAACTTTGCTGCAGGTCCTTCTACCCTTCCACTTCCTGTGCTTGAACAAGCGCAAAAAGAGTTGCTTGATTTTAACGGAACGGGTATGAGCATTACCGAAATGAGCCACCGTGGTAAGCCTTTTATGGCTGTTAACGACGAGGCTAACGCACTTCTTCGCGAACTTATGAATATCCCCGAAAATTATTCGGTTTTATTCGTTCAAGGCGGTGCTTCCCAACAGTTTGCCGCTGTTCCTATGAACCTTTTACAAAAGGGCAAGGCTGACTACATCTTAACGGGTAACTTTGCTCAAAAGGCTTACGAAGAGGGTTGTAAATATGGTGATATGGCTGTCGCTGCTTCTTCTAAAGACGCTAACTACACCTTTATCCCTGATATGAACCAAGTTAAATTCCGCGACGATATAGACTACGTTCACTTTACTTATAACAACACAATCTTCGGTTCTCGTTTTACCGAACTTCCAAAAACTGATGCTACTCTCGTTACTGATATGAGTTCTTGCATTTTAAGTGAAGAAGTTGACGTTTCTAAGTTTGGTCTTATCTATGCTGGCGCGCAAAAGAACATTGCACCTGCCGGTGTTACTATCGTTATCGTTAGAAAGGATTTACTCGGCAAGCACATGGCTATCACTCCTACTATGCTCCGCTACGATATTCAAGATAAAAACGATAGCTTATACAACACTCCACCTTGCTTCCCTATCTACGTTTCTATGTTAGTGTTTAGATGGCTTAAAGCTATGGGCGGTGTTAAGGCTATGCAAAAAATCAATGAAGAAAAAGCTAAAATGCTTTACGACTTTATTGATAACTCGTCATTCTACACCAACAAGGTTGCTGTTAAAGACCGTTCTATAATGAACGTTCCTTTCGTTTCACCAAGCGAAGAACTTGACGCTAAGTTCGTTAAAGAATCAACCGCTGCTTGTCTTGTTTCTCTTAAAGGTCACAGAGTTACGGGCGGTATGAGAGCTTCTATCTATAACGCTATGCCTATCGAAGGCGTTAAGGCGCTTATCGAATTCATGAAGAAATTTGAAATGGAGAACAAATAATGAAAAATATTCTTAAATTAAATTCTATCAGTCCTGTTATCAATGGTATTTTCGACCAAAATTATAACGTTAGCGACGATGCTAAAAACCCTGACGGAATAATCTTGCGTTCTTTTAAGATGCACGACTATAACTTAGACCCTAACACCGTTGCTATTGCAAGAGCAGGTGCAGGTGTTAACAACATTCCTGTTGGCGAATATGCTAAGCAAGGCGTTGTTGTTTTCAATACTCCCGGTGCAAACGCTAACGCGGTTAAGGAATTAGTTATCGCTTCTCTTTTATTAGGTTCAAGAAAGATTACCGACGCCATCGACTGGGTTAAAACTCTTAAAGGTCAAGGCGCTGAAGTTGGCAAACTTGTTGAAAAAGGCAAGTCTAACTTCGGTGGTCAAGAAATCACGGGTAAAACATTAGGCGTTATCGGTCTTGGCGCTATCGGTGCTTTGGTTGCAAACGCTGCTGATAAACTCGGCATGAAAGTTATCGGTTACGATCCTTTCTTATCTGTTGAAGCCGCTCTCCGTTTGTCTACCCACGTTAAAGTTGTTAAGACTCTTGATGAAATCGCTGCTCAATCTAATTACCTTACTATTCATATACCTTACATTGCTAACGAAAACGGCGGTTTAATCAACGCTGAATTTATTTCTAAAATGAAAGACGGCGTAGTTATCGTTAACTGTGCTCGTGGCGAACTCGTTAACAACGCGGATATGATTGACGCTGTTAATAGCGGTAAAGTTGCAAGATACGTTTGCGACTTCCCTGCTGACGAGATTATCGGAATCAACAATATCATTTGCATTCCACACCTTGGCGCTTCTACTGAAGAAGCTGAAGACAACTGTGCGGTTATGGCTGCTAAACAACTTATCGATTATATCGAAAATGGTAACATCGTAAACAGCGTAAACTACCCTGCTTGCTCTATGCCGAGAACTACTCCTTATAGATTAGTAATTCTTCACAAAAACGTTTCGGGCATTTTGGCAAAGATTACCACCGTTGTTGGCGAACAAGGTGTTAACATTAGCAACATGTCAAATAAGAGCCGTGGCGATTACGCAGTAACTTTACTTGACGTTGACAGCGAAGTTTCTGAAAAGTCTATTAAGACTATCGAAAGCGTTGAAGACGTTATTAAAGTTAGAGAAATTAAATAACATATTACAAAAACTTAAAACCGCTTATCAGCTGATAAGCGGTTTTTTTATTTTTTATTTAATAACTACTTTTTAGGTTTGGAGTGGCGTTCCCAAAATACGCCGTCTTCATAGCCTTGAATAGATTTATCATTCTCGGCGCGGTCTAACCTATACTGACACCAAGCGCAGTAAAGTGGGTTTTGCTCTAAATTGATAAACATTCTGCCAAGTTTTTTTGCTACTACCCCTGTCGTTCCACTTCCTGCAAATGGATCCAACACCAAATCTCCTTCGTCTGAACTTGCTAAAATGAGTTTTGCAATCAGTTTTTCGGGTTTTTGAGTGGGGTGTGCGGTATTTTCGGACATTGACCAGTAAGGAACTGCTATATCGTCCCAAAAGTTTGACGGACAGGTATCTCTAAACTTTCCGTCTTCAGTTTCAAACCAGTCTTTTGCCTCGCCGTTTTCTTTGTAAGGCGCAAGCACCTTTCTTCTGTGCATAACGCTTTTTAGATTAAACTTATAATGGTCGCTAACGGTGGCAAAGAATACGTCTTCCATACTGTTTTTAAAGTTGCTTTTTGCGCCCCTACCCTTTTCACGTTGCCATGTGATGCGGTTTCTAAGAATAAAGAACTCTGTTAAAATAGGGCCTATTACAAGCGCGCTTTCCCAATCGCAACAAACGTATATAGATGCCGTTTGCTTTAATTTTGGCATGACGGCTTTTATCCACTCACGAGTATACTCTGCATACTCGCTTTGAGCCATTTTCTTAAAGCCGTTGCCGTGGAACACCTTATTCATATTATACGGTGGATCAACAATTAGCAAGTCCACCGAGCCGTCTTTTATCTTTTTAAGCGCTTTAAAAGAATCGCCTATCACAACCGAATCGGGTATGATTTGCAACGCGTTTTCTTCCTTTAAGCACTTCTCCAAGTATTTCCCTGCATTTTCAATAGAGAAATCTATAGTTTTGTTTCTTTGTGACTTCATATTACTTATTTATAAGAGATATCCAAGTATCGAGTTTATCGATAAGGTCACTATTACTTTTCGTCTTTTGCATTAAGTCGATTAAGGTTGCGGTGGCGTCTTTATCGTTATAGAGCATTCTGCGAAGTTTTGCTACGCCTACGAGTTGTTCGTCAGAAAGCAACAATTCGTCCTTTCTCGTGCCTGATTTTAGAATATCTATTGCAGGGAAAACACGCTTTTCGGCAAGTTCTCGAGATAGATGAACTTCCATGTTGCCTGTTCCTTTAAACTCTTCAAAAATAACGTCGTCCATACGGCTTTCCGTTTCAATAAGCGCGGTGGAAAGTATGGTAAGACTTCCGCCGTTTTCTACGTTTCTTGCAGAGCCAAAAAATCTCTTAGGACCTTGCATTGCAGTTGGATCTAATCCGCCCGAAAGAGTTTTGCCTGACGGCTCTACTTGATAGTTATATGCACGCGTTAGCCTTGTTATAGAATCGAGCAAGATTATAACGTCGCTTCCGAGTTCTACTAATCTCTTTGCTCTATTTATAACAAGTTCTGCCGTGCGAACGTGGTGGTCTGCACCTTCGTCAAAGGTAGACGATATAACTTCCGCGTCAACAGCCCTTTTTATATCGGTTACTTCTTCAGGTCTTTCGTCAATTAAAAGTATCATTAATTTTGCAAGCGGACAGTTGTTTTCTATCGCCTTTGCAATCTTTTTAAGCAAGGTGGTTTTGCCCGTTTTTGGCGGTGCTACAATAAGTCCCCTTTGTCCTTTTCCAAGCGGAGCAAAAAGGTCTATTACTCTTAACGAAAGGTCGCCACTATCTTTGCTTAGATTTATTTTTTCATCGGGATAACATGGGGTTAAATGGTCAAAGTCTGCCCTTTCTCGCATTTCTTCGGGGGACCTTCTGTTAATTTCTAAAACTTCCACAACAGACGGTGCGCCTGCATCGTTTCTTCTCGTTGCGGTTGCTTTTACCAAGTCGCCTTTTTTAAGGTTGAATTTTCTTATAACCTGTGAATTTACGTGAACGTCGTCTACTGAGTTTTCGTATCCGTGCGCGCGCAAAAAGCCATAGCCGTCTTTGAGTATCTCTAAAATCCCTTCAACGGTTATTAAGCTATCTTTTACTACGATTACTTCCCTATTTTGTTCTAAAACGTATTCATCGTTTTCTTCAAAAAGTGGAAGTTTGGAAAGGTCAGGTCTGTTTTTAGGTGGAGCGCCCCTTTTGGTTGGAGCAACGGGCTTGATTTTGCCGTTTTGGATATCTAAAATTCTTTGTATAAGTTGCTCTTTCCTATTATACGATGCAGGTGCTTTAACACCTATTTCTCTACCTATTTCGCGAAGAACGGTATAATGATACTGATCGAGTTCTTCTTTTGTAAATTTCTTAAATTCCATAACTACCCCTTTAACCACTAATGGTTTTAACTAAGTTTTCAG
>JAFVWA010000190.1 GCA_017501885.1 Clostridia bacterium
GAAAACGCCGCTTCTCTGATAATCTTACACCCCACCCCTATTTCGGCTGATGTAATTGAAGTATTTTCTGCACCTACCAAATAAACATAGGGATTATTATCGTTTCCTAAATATCTCACCCCACTTTTAACGTTATATATTAAGTTATCACAATTTTGAAAGGCTCCAACGCCAATACTCACCACGCTATCAGGAATAGAAACATTCGTCAAGCTGTCGCAATCAAAAAATGCACGACTATCAATACTTCCTCCAGATGTAATTACAAGCTTTTGTAATTTAGAGGACGGCAAATAAGATAGCGCAAGAGTAGGACAAGTAACTTCTATCAAATTTTCACAACCATCGAACGCCCAAGAACCGATACTCGTCACGCTATCGGGAATTTCTATACTTGTCAAGCTACTGCAATTAGAGAACGCATTACTACCGATACTCGTTACACTATTGCCGATTATCACACTCGTCAAGCTACTGCAATCACCGAACGCAGAACCACCGATACTCGTCACGCTGTCGGGAATGACGATTTCCGTCAAGCTACTGCAATTATAGAATGCATATTCACTAATACTCGTTACGCCGTCACCGATTACCACGCTCGTTAAGCTACTGCAATAATAGAACGCCCAATCCTCAATACTCGTTACACTGTCGGGAATGACAATTTCCGTCAAGCTACTGCAACCCCTGAACGTTTCATAACCGATACTCGTCACGCTGTCAGGAATAACGATTTCCGTCAAGCTACTGCACCCATAGAACGCACCCGTTAAAGACCTCAACTGAACACCTATTGAAATTCTTGATATTCTTGCACCCTTGCATTCTTGGAATATTGAGAAGTAAAGAGAGATTACCTACCTTATTCGCACTTTTAATTTCTCCAAAATTATTGCCTTGCGTTTGTGTCGTTGTATCACAGATAAAAGCGAAAGTAAACGGGAAAAAATATGGCTTAAAACATTATATATACTTTCAAGAGTTAGGCTCGATTATGAGCTTAGCTCTTTTTTTATACTCACGCAATATTTTTGTCCTCTCTCGTTGACTTTCGTGGAACGCTACATCAGCTTACATAATTCGGGCTTTTCTCCGTGATACTTAGCCCCTGCCGCAAGGCTAATAATAATTTTGGAGGTATTCAAAAAATGAAAAAAGTAGTTTATGGAGTTTCAAGGTATGTAAAAGGTGAAATTTCCAAATTAACAGGTATTGGTTATATAACTGATACAGACTTGGTAATTGCTTGTATGAGCAAGAAAGGTACACCGTATATAAGGGTATTTGAAGATTGCATCAAAGATTGCCACTCTATCCCTAACAGAGATAAGGAATACAAAGGTGGCTATTACGAAATCCGTGAAGTTGAATTTGAACAAGAAAACGGTAGTAAAGAAACAAGAGAAATTACCATTGAATACAACATTTGGTACAAAATTGCAGACTAAAAAAGGAGTTTAATATATTATGAAAAACAAATTTTACTTAAAAGAATTTCAATACCACGATGGTGAAAGCTTCGTTACGTTCAATATCTATGACCTTAACGAAAACAAAAAGACTATTACGGTAGCCATCACAAATCAAGGCAAAATAAGCCTTGTAGAGTATGACCTTCTTCAAGATGAGGAAGGTCTTTATTTTGAATATGGTGTAAATTATGCACGCATTAACGTAGATGACTTTGAGGAGGTGAACGACTAATGGATAAGCCTATTATGGATTTAGAAGAATTGCTTGAAGAAGCAAAAGACCGTATCGAAGAAAAAATCGCTATCGAAGGAGGTAATTACGATGATTAGAAGTAACGATATTCAAATTGTTATCGGCTCTTGGGGTTCGTATAACGAATGTAACGAAAGAGCTTTAGGCTCTAAATGGATTTGTCTGAACAACTATGAAGACTGGGAAGAAATCGAAGAAGAACTTAAAGCACAGGGATTTGAGCTTGACGGTATTGATGAAGAGCTTTTTATACAAGACATTGAGAATTTTCCTTGTGATAGCGGCGTTAATTGGGATTACGTTCACCCACAAACGCTATTTGAACTGCTTAAAAAGTCTGGCATTTTAGACGATGACGATAAATACGAGCGTGCTGAAATCTTTTGTGAAATCGAAGGTTATCAGGAATGGAAACGCCGTGTTGAAGAAGATGAAGAAAATTGGGATAGCGATATGTACCTCTACCCCGATTTTGATTGGTATGACTTAGGACACCACTTTATTCACGACGTCTGCTGTCACGAAATACCTGATTGGCTTGAAAACTATATCGACTACGCCCGGTATGGCGAAGAACTGTCCTATGACGGTTTTAGAGAATACTCAGGTGGAATTGTTGAAATACGGAGGTGATTATGAGATATATCACGTTTATTAGAAAATCGTTTCAAGGTGCTTGGGTTATTTCAGGCATCATAGGAACAAGGCAATATATATTTTATAGCAAGAAAAACGCTATTAAGCAATACAATCAAGAATCTAAATTTTTTATTAAAAATAAAAGGAGTTAAAACTATGGAAAGAACATTACAAAAACAAGAAGCATTGGCAAGAATGAGAACGCTCAAATTACACGAAAACGTTATTCGTGAGTTTGAAAAAGACGACATTATCAATCAATCCGAACACGGTGGTATCCTCTTTTGGCTTGACGATAATCAAAAAGCATTGGTTGAAAGATTTGAAAAGGAATATAACGCCGTTGTTTACCACGTTATCCACAATTATACGGAATTTGGCGAGCTGCTTGCCTACCTCTACGTTTCCCAGCACGAAGACGAATGGGGTTATGACAGAGATGACCTTAGACACGGAACGCCTATCGCCTACGTTGAAAATTTAGACGATTCCTCTCTTTCTGAATTTGGTGGCATAGGTATTAAGTCACAATTCGGTGGCTTGTGCAGAACTGCATAAGGAGGCTCTTATGGAAATTAAAAATGAAAACGGCATCATAAAGTATACCTTTAATGACGAGGAAGAAAAAGTCATAGATTGGGCTGTCAAAACAATAATTGACTGCTACATAGCGAAAGGTGGTGATAAAGACAAAATGATGACCGAAAGTGAAATACGCAACTATATAGACGGCATTATGTGC
>JAFVWA010000191.1 GCA_017501885.1 Clostridia bacterium
GTGCCAATTGGCGCAAAAGATTTAGATGCAATTTGCGACTTTGCCGTAAAAACAAAGATAGATTTTGCAGTAGTTGCTCCCGATGATCCATTGGTGCTTGGCTTAGTTGATAGACTAAATGCAGTTGGTATCGATTGTTTTGGGCCTGTTAAAAGGGCTGCAATCATAGAAGGAAGTAAGGCTTTTTCTAAAAACCTTATGAAAAAATACGGTATTCCTACTGCTGAATACGAAAATTTTAGCGACGTAAAAAAGGCACTTGCTTATCTTGATACAAAAACTGCGCCAATAGTTATAAAGGCAGACGGACTTGCTCTTGGCAAGGGTGTTATAATTGCCCAAACCATTGAAGAAGCAAAGCAAGCAGTTATCGAAATGATGGAAAACGGCAAGTTTGGCGAAAGTGGAAACACCGTTGTTATAGAAGAATTTTTACAAGGACCTGAAGTTTCCGTTCTCGCATTTACAGACGGCAAAGTTGTTGTTCCTATGGTTTCAAGTATGGATCATAAAAGGGCAAAAGACAACGACGAAGGTCTCAATACGGGGGGAATGGGCACTATTGCACCAAACCCATATTATACTGAAGACATTGCAAAAGTTTGTATGGAAACTATCTTTAAGCCTACTATTGATGCAATGAATATGGAAGATAGAACTTTTAGGGGTTGCTTATATTTTGGTTTAATGCTCACCGAAAAGGGACCAAAAGTTATTGAATATAACTGTCGTTTTGGCGATCCCGAAACGCAAGTTGTGCTACCTCTTATGGAAAGCGACTTGTTTACTGTTATGCAAAAGACAGCAAACGGAACTTTAACTGAAGACGACGTTAAGTTCTCCAACAAAAATGCGTGTTGTATTATAATGGCTTCAAACGGCTATCCAGAAGCTTATGAAAAAGGCTTTGAGATTATTCAAAAAGAATCAATCGACGGTGACGTGTTTATTGCAGGCGCAAAACTCGACGGAGATAAGTTATTGACAAACGGCGGCAGAGTATTAGGTCTCACTACAATAGACGAAACTTTAAAGGGCGCAATCGAAAAAGGATATAAAGAAATTGACAAAATTACTTTTGCTAACGCATATTTTAGACGTGATATAGGCGCAAGAGCTCTTAAAGCAAAGGAGAACGACTAATGGTATATAGAGTTTACGTAGAAAAGAAAAAACAACTTGCTCACGAGGCAAAGTCTTTACTTTCTGAGATAAGAGAATTTTTAGAAATAACTTCATTGCAAGACGTTAGAATTTTGAACCGTTACGATGCGGAAAACATTGAAAAAACTCTTTTTGATTATGCTAAAACAACCGTTTTTTCCGAACCACAGTTAGATATTGTAACTGAAGACTTCCCAAAAGATGGTGTATGCACTTTTGCCGTAGAGTTTTTGCCAGGTCAATTTGACCAACGTGCAGATTCTGCCGCACAATGTATTCAAATTATCTCTTGTGGCGATCGTCCTACCGTTCGCACGGCAAAGGTATACGTTTTGTATGGCAATCTTTCGGAAGAAGAAATCGCGCGTATTAAATCACACGTTATAAACCCCGTTGAAGCAAGAGAGGCAAGTTTAGAACTTCCTGAAACACTCGCTTCAAAGTTCGATATCCCCACAACAGTAGAAACTCTTGATGGATTTATCGACCTTGATAGACAAGGCTTAGAAAAATTCGTTGCAAAATACAATCTTGCAATGGATGCAGACGATATTGAATTTTGTCAAAAATATTTTATTTCAGAAAAACGTAACCCTACGATTACTGAAATAAGAATGATAGATACTTATTGGTCAGACCATTGCCGTCATACCACATTCTTGACGGTTATTGACGACGTTAAGTTTGAAGATGAACTCTTGCAAAATGCTTATAACGACTATATAAACGTCAGAAAAGAACTTGGCAGAACAAAGCCAATATGTTTAATGGATTTAGCAACCATTGCAGTTCGTCATTTGAAAAAGAATGGCAAACTTAACAAACTTGACGAATCTGAAGAAATAAACGCTTGCACAGTAAAAATTGATATAGAAGTAGACGGCAAACCCGAAAAATGGTTGTTATTATTTAAGAACGAAACACACAACCACCCAACTGAAATTGAACCTTTCGGTGGCGCTGCAACGTGTATTGGTGGTGCTATAAGAGATCCGCTTTCTGGAAGATCATACGTTTACGGCGCAATGCGTGTAACCGGCGCGGCAGATCCATTAAAACCTGTAAATCAAACGATTAAGGGTAAACTCCCACAAAGAAAAATAGTTACTACTGCAGCAGCAGGATATTCTTCTTACGGCAACCAAATAGGACTTGCGACGGGTATCGTTGACGAACTTTATCACGATGGCTACGCTGCTAAGCGTATGGAAATAGGTGCGGTAATTGCAGCTGCTCCCGAAGAAAACGTTCGTAGAGAACGTCCAGAGGCAGGCGACGTAGTAATTTTACTTGGCGGAAGCACGGGTAGAGACGGTATAGGCGGTGCAACAGGCTCGTCTAAATCACATAACGCACACTCAGTAGAAACGTGTGGCGCGGAAGTTCAAAAGGGTAACGCTCCCGAAGAACGCAAACTTCAGAGATTATTTAGAAGTAAAGAAGTTTGCCGTATGATTAAGCGTTGTAACGATTTTGGCGCAGGCGGTGTTTCTGTTGCAATCGGCGAACTTGCGGACGGGTTAGAAATTAACTTAAACGCTGTTCCTAAAAAATACGAAGGCTTAGACGGAACGGAACTTGCTATAAGTGAATCTCAAGAACGTATGGCAGTTGTCGTTGAAGCGCAAAACGTAGACAAATTTATCGAACTTGCAGATAAAGAAAATTTACAGGCTTGTCCTGTAGCCGTAGTAAAAGCAGAACCAAGACTTACGATGCTTTGGAACGGCAACAAAATAGTAGATATTAGTAGGGAATTCTTAAACTCAAACGGTGCAGAAAAGCATATAAGCGTTGCCCCCGCAAAGAGCGAAAAGTATTCAAAGGAATTACCTAACGACTTCGTAAGTGGCTATAAAGCGCTTTCTACCGACCTTAACGTATGTTCTAAACGTGGACTTAGCGAAAGATTTGACTCTACCATAGGGGCAGGAACAGTTTTAATGCCTTTTGGTGGAAAACATCAGTTAACGCCTATACAAGCGATGGTTCAAAAAATATCCGTTGAAAAAAAACATACGGACGATTGTTCGCTTATGGCTTGGGGATATAACCCATTCTGCACGGAAAAGAGTCCATACCACGGTGCATACTTAGCAGTAGTTGAAAGTGTAAGTAAACTCATTGCAACAGGCGCTTCGTTTAACGACGTATATCTAACTTTCCAAGAATACTTTGAACGTCCAGGCAAAGACGGTAAACGTTGGGGAAAACCACTTGCTGCGCTTCTCGGTGCATTCAAGGCTCAAATGGATTTGGGGATAGGCTCAATCGGTGGTAAAGACTCAATGAGTGGAACTTTTGAAAATATAGACGTTCCACCAACACTCGTTTCTTTTGCGGTAACCACAGATAAAACACAAAACGTTCTTTCAAATGAATTTAAGAAAGCAGGACATAAAGTTATATTAATTGCTCCTGAATATGATAAAAACGGTTTACCTAAGGCAGAAAGCCTTATAGCATGCTTTAATAAGGTTCGCGCACTCGTTGAAAGCAAAAAAGCATACGCTTGTTGGACTCCCGTTTACGGTGGTGTTGCAGAAGGCGTGCTTAAAATGTGTCTTGGTAATATGCTTGGTTTTAAGTATTCAAGCGACTTAACGTTAGAAAATATGTTTGGCTACTTATACGGTGGCTTTATCGTAGAAGTAGAAGAAGCTAACGGTGAAAAGGTAATCGGTGAAGTAACTGATAGTAAAACTATTGAATATAAGGGCGAAAAACTTGATTTAGAAGACCTTCTTAAAGCATATGAAGACAAGTTGGAAAGCGTATTTAGTTGTAACGTTAAGGGTAGTTCGGAAAAAATTGAGAACTTTAACTTTAACGCAACCGAAAGATACACTACTTCAATTAAGGTAGCAACACCTAAGGTGTTAATTCCTGCGTTCCCTGGCACTAACTGTGAATACGATAGTGCAAAAGCGGTAACTGATGCTGGTGCAAATGCTGAAATCTTCGTTATCAACAACCTTTCAGCGGACGGGATTGCAAGAAGTGTAGAACAATTTGCTCAAAAGGTAAAATCTGCGCAAATGATTTTCGTTCCTGGTGGATTCTCTGGCGGTGACGAACCCGACGGAAGTGGTAAGTTCATAACTGCGTTCTTCCGCAACCAAGCTGTAAAAGAAAGCGTAACTGAACTGCTTGACAAAAGAGATGGTTTAATGTGTGGTATATGTAATGGTTTCCAAGCGCTTATTAAACTTGGACTTGTTCCATACGGCAAGATTATCGATACTGATGAAAATTGTCCAACTCTTACCTTTAACACGATTAGTCGTCACCAATCAAGAATAGTTAGAACGAGAATTGCTTCTAATAAATCGCCTTGGCTTGCCCAAACGAACGTTGGTGATATTTATAACGTTCCTATTTCTCATGGCGAGGGTAGATTCTTAGCAGACGAAAAACTTATATTAGAACTTGCTAAAAACGGTCAAATTGCAACGCAATACGTTGACTTAAACGGCAATGCAACGTCTGACATTCGTTTTAATCCAAACGATTCAATGTTTGCTATAGAAGGTATAACGTCTCCCGATGGTAGAGTATTTGGCAAAATGGGACACTCCGAACGTATCGGAAAAGGACTATATAAAAACGTTTACGGCGAATATGATATTAAAATGTTCGCTTCTGCAGTAAAATATTTTAAGTAAATAACTAAAAACAAAAAGCCTTGCATCCGCAAGGCTTTTTTATTTTAAATTCAATAACTCATCTGCACTAATATTAAAGATTTTACAAAAGCATATAATTTCTATATCGGTCAAAAAACGTTGTCCACTCTCTATTCTTTGTATTGCATTTTTATCAATATCAACACCAAAAAGTTGGCATTTTTCTGCCAAAATTCTTTGAGACATTTTTGGCTTAGATGATTTTCTTAGTGTGGAAATTTTCTCTCCACAAAAATTATTTCTTCCATGAACAGTTTTGTTTTTAAACATCTACAGTTTTCTACTCCAATTTTGACATTTAGTGCTTGACAAATTTAATTATAGTATGCTAAAATACAAACATTGACATTCACTAGATGTCAAAATAAAAATTTTAGGAGAAGTTTATGGATGAAACACTTAAGCTTAGAAAAAGTCCAAGTTTAATCGTTACTCAAATTACTATTTGGTTATTGTTATTAGTTTCTATTGTTTTTTTGGTCTTCGGAATATTTGACTTTCGTTCAGATGAACAAAAGAAGGCGTATGAAAGAACGGAATTAGTTTCTCAAGCGACTTTTCAAAGGGGAGTCACTGCTCTTAAATATCTTTATAATAATCAAAATTCGTTGGTTGCAGACGAAGTTACTGAAGTTTCTTCGGTTTCTTGTCTAAAAGGTTCAATGTATGTGCTTGTGATTTATGAAGATGAGTTTGGTTATTCTCAAGAGTTGACCTATGATGGGAAATATAGAAGGGGATATAGGGGAAGGGATTTATATAGTCAAACTTTATCTTCTCTTATCTCAAGAGATTTGCTTCTTGGCACGAAAAAAGATTCGAGTTCATACGTTGCAAAATATGAAGGTGAAAATCTACAAATAATGTTAGAGGAGACGGGTTTAGTATGGCGATAATAACTTGTGAAAAATGTGGTAAAAAAATTAGTGATACTACTTCCAAATGTATTCATTGTGGAGCAATGCTAAAAAAAGAGCAGGAAGCAAAAGTTCTCTCTGTAAAAGAAGAAGTTAAAGTTCCATTGGATAAAACACAATATAACACAAAATTTTTCTCTCTAGACTCTGCAAAGCAAAACAAATTGGAAAAAGAGTTTTTGTTGCAAGATAAAAAAGCGATGAAGTTCAAAAGAAGAGAGTTAGAATTTAAAAAATTTTCTTCTATTGGTAGTTTTGCTGTTTACATATCTTTACTTTGTATATTAGGAGTAAGACTCCTTTTAACAAAAGTTCTTGGGGTTGCTGAATTTTATAATGAAGAATACGCGGTGATAGGGGCTGTTGGAATTTTTGTAACATTAGGAATAGGTATATTAATTTTAATTATTAACTTTATTTGTAAGATAATCTATAACCGCTCTATCAAAAAATATATTTATATGAAAAAATTTCAACGCTGGTTAGGTAGTAATAAGGAAATTGATTTCAATCCAACGTTTATTACTAATACGGAACAAGCATTATATAATCAAATAGATTTAAATACAATGGATTTATAAAGGAGAAATTATGGCAATAATTAGTTGTCCCGAGTGTGGGGAAAAAGTATCTGACACATCAAAGAAATGTGTTCATTGTGGTTGTGAATTCAAGATTTGCAATGAATGTAAACACGTGTGGGTTGGTGATAGCAATGTTTGCGCAGAGTGTGGTTTTGAGATTAAAGAAAAATCAAATTCATCTAATACTAATAAAAACATAAGTGATGCTAAAGAAATGTATACAGCATGGAGAGACGGAAGTTTTGTTAGAAAATTATTCGGAAATTATATGGTTAGTATTGGATTGTTAGTGATTTCTTTCGTTTTCTTTGTTGTAGGTATAGTAAAGTTGTTTACTTGGGGAGATGGTTTGGAAGATATTCTAACATACGAAGATACTATTTCATCTATAAATACTTTAATAATATTCTGGGCAATTTTCTACGTTTCTTCTAAAATATACAGTTGGACATACGAAAGCGTAATGTATAATTCGATTGCTACATGGATGAAATATAGGAAAATAGATGGTAAAGAAGCAATAAGACAAACATTAAATATTGATTTTAATTCAATGCCGTTGGAAGAAACTCTTTCATACTCTAACGCAATTCAAGTATTTATAGCAGTTGAGGCAAGGAAGAATAATGAAATACTAAAAAATAAACAAAAAAACTCCGCAATGATAGTAACCTGCTTATCTTTTTTCTTTTCACTCTTTTTATGTATCTTCGTTTTATCAAATGTTAAAGAATATATTGGAATTAAAGTTTTTGAGTATGCAACTAAGTTTAAGTTTTCATCTGTCGTTAGTTGGTGGGCATTAATAGTATCGGCTGTTCTTTTTATAATAAAATTTTTGTATTGCAAAGAATGTGAAAAGAAACAAAAAGTTACATATGACGAATGGGTTAAAAAAGAATTTCCTGAACAAAATGATAAAATCGAATATATCATGTCGGCTACAGATAGATACGTGGAAAAAATAACTGAAAAATAATAAAAAGCACCTTATTAGGTGCTTTTTTTATAAAAGTTTTTCGATGGTTTGCTTCATCTTTGAAATGACTTCGTCAGATTCCGACGCGTTTTTGGTAATCGACATTATTGAGCCGTAAATCAGGGCAGGAATAGCATACACAAGCAATTGCTCTTTTTCAGTAGGAATATTGTTTTTGTTGCAATATTTAACTATTGTATCTATAACCGGCTTATCAAAAAGTTTTAGAACTTGTTTATGATTTGGATCAGTAGAGGACTGAATTAAAAATAGAACAGACAAAAAGTTTCCGTTAGCTATCCAAAATTTAACTCCTAAAACACACAACTCTGAAATAAGTTGTTTTTCATTATTAAGGAAAACTTCACTTATTTGATTACATAAAAGCATCCAGTCTTCTTTGATATATTCTAAAATTGCAAGAATTAACTGGTCTTTATTTTTGAAATGTCGATAGGGGGCAGCACAAGAAACTTCTGCTTGAAATGCAACACGGCGAAGGGAAAAATCTTTTATTCCGTGTTGTTCTAATTCTTTAAGACCTGCTAAA
>JAFVWA010000192.1 GCA_017501885.1 Clostridia bacterium
ATGTCTAGAAAAACACAAAGATGATGATAATTTTAAAGAATTTAATTGCTCAGCTCATTTTATAAATGATTTTAAAAATAGAAAAGGTTTTAGTTCAAGGCGTTATAGACTTGTTTTTAGAAGACGCTGACGGAATAACCTTGATAGATTATAAACTTTCAACTATTCAAAAAGACGAAGACCTTCTAAGAAAATACAAAACCCAAATGCAACTTTATAAGTTTGCAATAGAAACCATCACGGGAAAGAGGGTTAAAAAAGTTTACATTTTAAACATTTTAAGTGGAAAATTAGTGGAATTAACGTAAATAGGGTTAAAAATATTCAAATATTGCAATAATTAAAGCAGTATGAAAAATATAGTTAAATTTTATTTGTCGTTTATAGAAAACCATTTATTTAAAACCTATTACGAGTACGTGTTTGTAGGCGTAATTTCGCTGATATTAGTGCTTGATATTTTGTTCATTTTCATAAATTGGAATAAAATATCGTTTAGCAAAACGACGGGCGTATTAACCTACCTTTTGCTCCTTTTAGTTTTTGGCGAGTGGTATTTTCACAAAAAGACGTTTTCAAGTTTAGAAACCGCAATAGTAATAAGCGTGTCTTTACTGACTGCGCAAACACTAATATCCACCCTTTTAAAAGCCGTAAAAATTAATAAAAAACCAAAGGTTTTTAAAGCTTATAAAGATTGTAATAGCGAGGTAAAAATCGACTCTTTAAATTACGGGTTATCAATTAAAAACGCGGTAGAGAAACTAAAATTAACCGAAGAAGAACCAATGGTTTTTAGTGGGTTTATAGACCTTTCTTACGTAAAAAGTTTAATAGAAAGTTTAAACAAAAAAGACTTAGAAGAAAAAGATAGGTTAGAAGTTGAAGAACTTGAAGTGTATTTATTAAATTTTGTAAACAGACAGCCAAGCGAACTTGAAAGGGAAGTTTTATCAAAGCATTTAGGCGGTTTGATTAAAAAACTTGCAAAATACCAAGCGGTATAAAAACAAATAAATAAGCCTTGTGTTTTAGTTGTTTAAAGAAATGATTTTTTTTAAGCGCTAAAAACAAGGCTTTTATTTTCTGTAAAAACAGTAAAAAATTATTATTTAAAAAGTAATAAATAGTTGCTTTTACACGGCTTAAATGCTATAATGTAAAAAAGTTTTTTAAATTTAAATATTTAAAGGAGAAATTCATGGCAACTTTTATTCAAGAACCATCTCATACCTTTACAGAATACCTTTTAATTCCAGGTTATTCTTCAAAAGAAGCAATTCCTGCTAACGTAAGTTTAAAAACCCCTCTTGTAAGATTTAAAAAAGGGGAAGAGCCAAGCATAACAATGAACATACCTATGGTATCGGCAATTATGCAATCGGTATCGGGCGATAAACTTGCAATCGCGTTAGCAACGGAGGGTGGCGTGTCGTTTATATACGGCTCGCAATCTATTGAAGACGAAGCAAACATGGTTGCAAGGGCAAAAAACCATAAAGCGGGTTTTGTTAAAAGCGATTCTAACATTTCCCCAGACAGCACGCTTGCAGACGTCATTGCTTTAAAGGAAAGAACGGGGCACTCAACGGTTGCAGTTACGAAAGACGGCACTAGCGAAGGCGAACTCGTTGGTATCGTAACGAGCCGTGATTATCGCGTAAGTAGAATGAGTCCTGATGAAAAGGTTAGTTC
>JAFVWA010000193.1 GCA_017501885.1 Clostridia bacterium
ACGATGTGAACTGTGTCGCAACAGAAACGTGACTGCGTTTTTCGTTGCGTGGTTTCGGCTACGCACTTTTTTATTTTCAAACTAATTTAGTATTTTAGTGAGTAATAATTCTTTTATTTTTGTCTTATAAGTAAGGAGAATAACAATGAAAAAGATTAAAAAATTATTGACAATCGGGTTTGCCATTTTGCTTATGCTTTGTATGAGCATAAGCCTTTCGGCCTGCAAAAAGAATAAATATTCTACAAAGACCGATCCTTCCAAATATTCAGAATTTGAGCTTTTAGAGGACGGAACGTATCAAGTTAATGGTTTTGTTGATTTGCCTGTTTTACATTTGGTAATTCCAAGCACGTACAACAATATTCCTGTAACAAAAATTGCAAGAAGAGCGTTTATGCGCCAAAGAGAAAGTTGGGGTGGAATACACACAGCGCCCATAGAAAGCGTTGTTATAGAAGAAGGTATAACGACAATAGAAGGGAATGCGTTTATCGAATGTGGAGCAAATAGTTTTATTTTACCTGATTCCCTTACGTATGTAGCCGGTGGGGCGTTTGCTGAAAACGATAATTATACGATAAATTATCCTAAAAATCTTGAATATATAGGGACGCGTGCTTTTTTTGGGGCAAATTTTACGGAAGATATAATTGAAATTGACGGTGTTGAGTTAAATGAAGGTGCGTTTAGTGGGACGAATATAAAAAAGGTGATATTTTTAAGTGATTATCAAGAACTGCGTGAAGAAATATTCTATAATTGCATAAAACTGGAAGAGGTCGTCTTACCAAACTCTCTTGAGTGTATTCCGCAAAAAATGTTTTATGGGTGTGTTGCTTTAAAAAATATAGCGTTTGGGGAAAACATAAAAGAAATTGGGGGAAAAGCCTTTTATTCTTATGAAGCCTTGAAAGAGGTGATAATAGGTAAAAACATACAAAGGGTTGGCGCATACGCTTTTTCTAACAGCGGGTTGGAAAAGGTGTCTTTTGGGGGTGAATATATTACATTGGAAACTTCTGCTTTCAATAGTTGTAAAAATCTAAACAAGTTGGAATTGAACGACGTTCGTATCAATGGGTTGGCGCAAGCATTTACAAATTCACCATTGAATAACATAACCTTATCCGCAAACAGCAGGTATCAACTGCTTAACGGGGCTATATGCGAAGAAGAAAATGAAGAAATTACGTTATTGCTTGGAAGAAGTGCTTTTAATAGTTTTGATAAAATCGATTATATTGGCGACTACGCTTTTGCGTATTGCATTTTTGACGAGTTGATAATCCCCGACAACGTCATAAAGCTTAAACCTAACTCTTTTACGCACGCAAAGATAGAAAATCTTAGCGTGTCCGCAAAAGAAATAGGCACGGAAGCTTTTTATTATGCGACGATTAAAAGCGCATCCGTTTTCTCTGAAGTTATTGGCGTTTCCGCTTTTGAATTCGTAAAAGAATTAAAAATTTTACACCTTAAAAATGGTTGTAAAGAAATTAGAACAAATGCTTTTTGTTGCTTGTTTGATTTGGAAAAAGTATATATAAGCGAAACGGTAGAGGAAATAGAAACCGCTGCATTTATACAATGCCACAGCTTAAAAGACGTGTATTACTTAAAGAAAGATACGCCAATCGTTGATTTACACGCAGGTACGTTTATTATTTATATTTCCAATATCTTAACGGAAGACCATAGGATTAAGGCAACAATTAACGACGATTTCAAAATTCACGTAAATAGCGAAATTTATGACGAGTGTATCAATCTTTGGTCGGATATGCAAGCGGACAATAAATATATCTACCATAAATCTTTAAAAGAACATATCGTAAAAGAATAAGACAATGAAAAGAATTAAAAAATTATAGAATTCGATAGGGTCTAAAATTAGAAAATGAAAAGCGATAATAGAGAAATCTATTACCGCTTTTTTTGTACACTCCTTTGATATAATAAAGTTGCTACACAATTATAGAAAGGAAAAGTATGTACAATGATATTATATAACAAAACGTAAAATTAATGGAAAAAAGTTTGAAATAATTAAGGGAGTTAAATATTTAGTATATTATGTTTCAAGACAGTTTGAACCTGTCGTTTGCGAACAAGGGAGGTTAATTCCACCCTATTAAATTCTATAGCTTTTTTCAAAACCCTATACAATTATATAGAGCCAAAATTATTAGCTATCATTCTTTCGATTGTATGCACATTGGGGACAGGGTTATGTTTAACATCGTGCTAACCGAAGGAAACTACGTACAATGCGGAATACACATTCGATAAAATCACGTTCAGTTAATCGGATACGTTAAAAATTAAAGATTTAAGCACTTTTATACCGTCTATATCATTGTCTGAACCCATAGGTACGATTAAAGAGTTTGAAGATTTCTTGTGCGATAATATTGACAGATATAGCATCGAGCAAAACATCAATGGAAGGAACGAAAGGATTTATCTTTCACCGAAATATCATTCTATTATCGTGAAAACGGACGAAATTATATCGGTAGGGATAATGAAAGACGGCGTTGTAGAGTATAAAGAATACACCTATACAAAAAAAGATTATACCAACAGTAAGGTGTATTTAACGGATAACGAAATTTTTACTTTTTTCAAATAACACGATGACTTATGATTTTTCTTTCCCGTTAGAGCCGTCTAACTCCTTTGTCGTTACACCGGCAGGAAAAGATACTGTAAAAATTGAAGAAGCTATGCCTAACCACACAAAAGCTATTACACTTGTTCTTGATGCACTTTGCAACAAAGACC
>JAFVWA010000194.1 GCA_017501885.1 Clostridia bacterium
AGCGCGTTATCGGTCATAATGCAGGTGTTATATTTCAAGAAAACTAAAAAAAGAGTTTTTTTAATGGCGCCATTTCATCATCATTTACAACTTAAAGGTATGTCGGAAGCCAAAATATCTTACCTATATTCTATTGTTACTTGCATAATAGGAGTATTGCTCGTCATATCATATTTGTGAGGTGAAATATGTTTGTAAAAGAGCAAAAGTTTTTAGTGCTTGGTGTATCAAAAAGTGGTTACGCTGTCGCAAAGAAAGTATTGGAAAAGGGTGGAGCGTGTTATTTATACGAGCAGTTAAATAATTCAGCTATACAAGAAAGGCTTGAAGAATTAACTAAACTTGGTGCAACCAAAGTTTCCGATGAGGACGTGGACAAGATAATAGTTCAAATAGACGTTGTTGTTATAAGCCCTGGTGTTCCTATAAACCATGCAGTAGCCGTTATGGCAAAACGAAAGGGAAAAAGAATAATAAGTGAGTTAGAGTTTGGGTTTGAATGTTTAAAGCCTACTATTCTTGCTGTTACAGGCACAAACGGAAAAACTACAACTTGTTATATGATTGACTCAATACTTAGAGAAAGCGGGGTTCCCGTTCAGTTGGTTGGTAACGTTGGAACTCCTGTTACTTCTAAGATAGAAGAAATTACAAATGAAAGTATTTGTGTTGCAGAAGTATCAAGTTTTCAACTTGAAAGTTCTGTAAACTTTCATCCGCACGTTTCTTGCGTATTAAACGTTGCTCCTGACCACTTAGAAAGACATTATACAATGGATAATTACGTTTATTTGAAGAAGCGGATATTCAAAAATCAACGAGAAAGTGAGTATTGTATTTTAAATTTTGACGACTTTACGGTGAAAGGTTTTTACGATGAGTGTAGAGCAAAAGTAATATGGGTGTCCTGCAAGGAAAAAGTTGACGGGGCATACCTGCTTGACGGGGTTTTATACTATAAAGACCAACCCATAATAGAACAAAATGACTTATCATTAAGCGGAATACATAACGTTTATAATGCCCTTTTTGCAATAGCTTGTTGTAAATTGGTAGGAGTTCAAAATTCAAGTATAATAACTGCTTTAAAGAACTTAAAAGGTGCAAAACATAGAATTGAATTTGTTGAAAGCATAGACGGTATCGAATACTTTGACGATTCAAAAGCAACCAACGTTGCATCTACGATAACTGCTATTGACAGTATGACAAAGCCAACCGTTTTAATTTTAGGCGGAAGTGAAAAGGGGGAGAGATATCAAGAACTATTTAAGAAAATAAAAGACAGCATAATAAAACACGTTGTTTTGACAGGTGCATCGCGTTACGCGATGTTAGACGACGCGGGGAAAGTTGACTACTCAGAGATTACCGTTACGCCTGATTTTAATCATGCGGTAAACATTGCAACTATGATAGCAAACGACGGAGAATGCGTGTTGCTTAGTCCTGCTTGCGCAAGTTTTGATTGCTTCAAAAACTACGAAGAACGTGGCGAAAGATTTTGCCAGATAGTAAGGGGCGAACTTTGAGAACTCGATTAACTGAAACAAAAAAGAAAGGAGATATATTACTTCTCCTTTCTGTTTGCCTTTTGGCTATAATAGGCACGATATTTATATATTCTGCAAGTAACTATTCAGCAAAAGCAACTTATGACGATTCTTTTTATTTTGTAAAAAAGCAAGTAATCGGAATTTTGCTCGGCATTGTTGCAATGATTTTTACAGGTAACTTTAATTATCAAAAAATAAAAAAATTTCATATTGTCGTGTCAATAATCTCATTTGTTGGATTAATTCTTGTGTTTATACCCGGGATAGGGGTAGAAAACTATGGTGCAAGAAGGTGGATAAATTTAGGTTTTTCAACCTTGCAACCATCGGAAATTGCAAAGTTTGCGCTAATACTTTTTAGTGCAGTTTATTTTTCAAAAAAACCTGAGCGTGCTAAAACTTTCAAAGGGATTCTGCCCGTGCTTTTATATGGTGTTTGCACGTGTTTATTGATTATTTTGGAACCTAATATGTCGATAACAGTATGTGTTGCGCTTTTGTTAATTTCTATTTTGTTCGCATGCGGTATGAAATTAAAGTATTTGTTTTTCTTAGGCATTCCTGCCGTGTGTTTGGCGGTTGTTTTAATCATTATAGAGCCTTATCGATTGGATAGGTTAATGGCGTTTGTAAACCCATGGTCTAATCCCAAAGGTGAAGGATATCAACTATTACAATCACTTTACGCTTTGGGCTCTGGCGGATGGTTTGGGGTAGGACTATTTAATTCAAGACAAAAATTCGCCTTTTTGCCATTTTCGGAATCTGATTTTATTCTTGCCGTCATAGGCGAGGAAATAGGGTTTGTAGGTTTAATTTTCTTTTTCTCTTTACTTGGCTTTATAATCTTTCGTGGATTTAGGATTGCAAGCAAAAGTAAGGATTTTTTTGGCTTTATACTAGCGGTTGGAATAACGCTTATCTTTGGTATACAAGTAGTTATAAACGCGTTAGTCGTAACGGGAAGCATTCCGCCAACAGGATTACCGCTTCCGCTTGTTTCAAGTGGTAATACATCGATAATAATCTTTATGGCGGAGATGGGAATTTTATATAATATTTCTAAAAACAGTTCGTTAACTTTTTAGAAGACTTCCCCATAGAATGGTATATATAATTCAAAGGGGAAAATATGGGAAGTTACGTAATTTGTGGCGGTAATAAATTAGATGGCAGTATAAAAATAGAAAGCGCAAAGAACTCAGTTCTTGCGCTTATTGCCGGTGCAGTTGTTTGTGATAAAAAAGTGGTTATTAGAGATTGCCCAAAAATCAACGACGTATTAAGTATGCTTGAAATACTTACCTATCTTGGTGTGGAATATAATTTCAATAACGGCGATTTAGAGATAGATTCAAGGGATATCAAAGGATATTTTGTCCCAAAAGAACTTACAAAAAAACTTCGTTCTTCAACATATTTTCTTGGTGCGCTGTTGTCAAAGTTCGGCATGGCGGAAATATCTTTCCCTGGTGGGTGTGATATAGGGAAAAGGCCTATAGACTTGCATTTGTCTGCACTTAAATGTTTAGGGTTTAGCGTTGACACGGATGACGAACTTATAAGTTGTAAAAGAACTTTTTATAAAGACTCAAAGGTTATATTTCCCATTAAAAGCGTTGGTGCAACTATCAACGTGATTTTGGCATGCGTAAAGGGTAGAAATAGAGTGACTATGTATAACTGCGCAAAGGAGCCCGAAATAAAGGACCTTGCCGATTTTCTAAATTCAATGGGCGCTAAAATATGGGGCGCGGGGACTTCGCGTATAGTAATACAAGGCGTAAAAGAACTTTCATCTACTATTTATAAGCCAATCGCTGATCGGATTGAACTAGGAACTTACCTGCTTGCAGGGGCATTAGTTGGCGGAAATATCCAATTTTGCAACGTTCAAGAAGAAAATATTAATATATTATTAAATAAAATTATAAATAACTCTTGCAAGATGTGGGTAAAAAATGATATAATGAAAGTAAAGTTTACTGGAAGTAAAAAAGGCTTTAATTTAAGAACGGCGCCATTCCCTGGTTTTCCCACAGATCTTCAACCACAAACGGTTACATATCTTTCACTTTGTCGGGGTGAACATATCGTAAAAGAAACCCTTTTTGAAAATAGGTTTTCATACGTTAAAGAGCTTAGAAAGTTTGGCGCGGAAATCATTGATAACGGGGACCACGTTAGGGTAATCGGGGTAGATTGCCTCTCGGGAGCGCGTGTTTGTGCCAACGATTTAAGGGGTGGTGCGGCACTCGTTTTGGCAGGTGTTGTTGCTAATGGTGAAACCGTTATTGATGGGGTAGAGCATATTGAACGCGGATATCTCGATATGCCTAACAAATTAAAAAGCCTTGGTGTAAACGTGAAAAACTAACGAAGGTGTTATTATGAAAGCAAAAAGATTATTCGTAATATCGTTAGCCGCAATTTGCGCGCTGGCAATTTTGCTTTCTGTATTTTTTATTTTTACCGTTAAGGACGTTAAAACCACTTATGCCGTTGGTGAGTCTACGGACGTTTCTAAAATTGAGAAGGTTTTGGACGGATACGTTGATAAGAATTTGCTTTTTATAGATACGGAAGATATAAGAAATGATTTAGAAAAATTTCCATATTTTGAAATTTTATCAATCGAAAAAGATTTTCCCAACGTGATAAACGTTAAGTTAAAGGAACGTAGAGAAATCTATTATATTAACTATGCTGAAAAGGTTTATCTTTTAGACCAAAACGGGTTTGTGTTAAACGCTCTAACGGTTAGTGAGTTTAATTCGTTAGGAAAAGCCCAGTCGCTTATAAGTTTAAGTTTAAAAGGCGTAAACGTTACGTCAATGTCGGTTGGCTCTACGTTGGTAACCGATGACGAGTCGTTTGTCAAAACTGTTTTTGAAATGGCCGTTTCAGTTAATCTAACTGATTGTGTTAATACAATAATAATCGATAAAACTATTGAAAGCAATGGCGAAGTTTTAATTTCTGAAGACAACAAAGACGCTTATTTTATAACTAATACGGGTGTAGAGATAGCTGTAAGAAAGGTAAACGAGCGTGGCGAAGAAAAGGTCGTTAAGGCTTTTGAAAGTTACGATAACGCTTTAGATTATTACAAAACTTTTGATACTATAGAAGTGTATCTCACCGATGTCGGTGAAATAAAAGTTAATTGGACGGTCAAAGACAGGGAGGGACAAAATGCATAAAAAACAAGTTGCTATATTAGACGTGGGTTCGTCGGAAATAAGAGCGGTTGTTGGCGAGCGTGGTGTCAATAATACCTTTATTATTAAGGGTAAAACCTCTTTTGCATACGAAGGTTTTTCAGACGGTGCGTTTTATGACGTAAACGGTTTAAGACAAGCGTTGTTGTCTGCGGGCGACTATTTAAAAAGGGTAGCGCGTGGAGACGTGAACGTCGTTTACGTAGGTGTTCCTGGAGATTTTACCGAAGTAATGGTTAAGGGAAGTCAGATTTCCTTTCCTAAGGCTAAAAAGATTACTGATGAAGACGTTGCAAATCTCTACGACGCCGCGTTTGTTGTTAAGTCGTCGGACAGCGTTTTAATAAATAGGTCTGCCGTTGTTTTTGAATTGAACGATTTTAGAAGACTTGCTTATCCCGTTGGGGTGCAGAGTGAGATTTTGAAAGGCAAACTTTCATTTATAGTTTGCAAAAACTATTTTGTAGAATGTGTTAAACCTGCTTTAATTGCGTCAGGTTTTAACAACGTAGAATTTACGTCTACGGCACTTGCGGAGGCACTTTACCTTTTTGATGCGGAAGCAAGAGACCGTATTGCCGTTTTGGTTGACGTTGGTTACATAACCACAACTTTCTCTGTTATACAAGGCGACGGAATAATATATCAACGTTCATTTAATTTTGGCGGTGGTTTTATCACGGCTGCATTTGCAGAAAAGTATGAAATGGATTTTGACAATGCTGAAGTTTTAAAGAGAAAGGTTAATTTAAGCAGAGCATCGTCACGAACAGCTATGGAAGTGCTTGACGGGGGAGATAACCGCTATTATAATATAGACGAACTTAAAACGATTATCGAAAACTGTCTTGATAATTTCTGTGAAGAAGTTTTAACGTGTGTAGATGCTGTTCCATTTAAAATACCAGAATACGTTCCACTCAAAATTACGGGCGGTGGAATAGCGTTTATTAGGGGCGCGAAAGAATTTGTTGCTTCGAGACTTGGAATGGTTGTAGAAACCATTGCACCACAAGTTCCACTTATGGACAACCCCTTGCAATCTTCTTGTCTATCGCTTTTAGATTTAGCGTTAGAACAATAAAAATATTTTTAATGTTTGGAGGAAAACTCAGATGTTTGGTCAAGAAAATACGAAAATCAATCTTGCGGTAATAAAAGTAATGGGCGTAGGCGGTGGCGGTTGTAACGCCGTTAACAGTATGGTAGAATCGGGTGTAACTAATGCCGAATTTATTGCGCTTAACACCGATAATCAAGCGTTGCTTTTATCTAAGGCTGAAAAAAGAATACAACTCGGCGCAACGCTTACAAAGGGTTTAGGCGCTGGTAGTGATCCTACGATTGGCGAAGCGGCTGCTGAAGAATCAAAGGAAGCCATTGCAAAAGAGTTAGAAGGAACAGATCTTTTATTTATCGCTGCTGGTATGGGCGGTGGCACGGGAACGGGCGCAGCTCCCGTAGTTGCAAGAATTGCTCGTGAAATGGGCGTTTTAACTATTGCGGTTATAACTAAGCCTTTCTCGTTTGAAGGTCGTGTTCGTAGCGAAAATGCTAACAACGGTATTACAAGCCTTAAAAAATACGTAGATACTTTGGTTATAGTTCCAAACGATAAACTTTTAGAACTTCAACCACAAACTTCTATGCTTGACGCATTTAAGGTTGCTGATAAAATGCTTAAAGACGGAATCATTGGTATAGTTGACCTAATTGCAACGCCTTCACACATTAACCTTGACTTTGCTGATATTAACACCGTTATGCGTAACCAAGGTCTTGCCCACATGGGTATAGGTAGGGCAAAGGGCGAGAATAGAGTTATTGAAGCCGTTCGTCAAGCCGTATCAAGCCCACTACTTGAAACAAGTATTGAAGGCGCTAAGTCAGTTATTCTTAACGTTGCTGGTGGTAGAGATATTTTACTTACCGAAGTAACCGAAGCCGCTAAACTTGTTCAAGGCGTAATTGATTCTCGTGCTAATATGATTTTTGGACAAACAATTGACGATTCGTTGTCTGATGAAATTAAGATTACTGTTATTGCAACTGGTTTTGCCCCTAAGAGTTCGGATGATAATATCGATATAAACGCCTCTTTCCAATTTGCAGAACAAGAGCAGTCTACAGTTCCACCTTTGCTTAGGGACTTTGAAACTGTTGTAGTTGAAGAACCTGTTGCAACCGTTCAAGAAGAGCCACAAGTGGAAGTTGAATCCGAACCTGTAGTTGAAGTTCCTGAAGAACCTCAAAAGAAGGGAAGAGAACTCCCCGCATTTATGAGAAAATTATTCAGAAAATAATCCAATAAAAAATGAATGTAAGACGCCTTAAAACAGGCGTCTTTATTTTTTGAAATATATAAAAATATTGACATTAGTTATTTTAAAACATATGGATGATATATCATTTTTGATATATGCTAATTCTTGTAAAAAAATGGCAAAAATATACTAAAATGTTAATATTTCACACAAAATGATAAAAATATTAAAAAATTTAACAAAAAAATCTTAAAAAAACATAAAAATTTTTAATTGAGTTATATAAATATTTTACAATAGGTTTTTATTATGTTATAATAATTAGGCAAATATAAGGCAAATTGAAAACAGATTGAAGGAGAGATTTATGGATTATCGTATTGAACATGACTCTATGGGAGAAGTTAAGGTTCCTGCTGATAAATATTGGGCAGCGCAAACTCAACGTTCTTCTCAAAACTTTAAAATTGGTGTTGGTATTGAAATTATGCCACGTGAAATTACTCGTGCATTCGGTATGCTTAAAAAGGCAGCAGCTCTTGCTAACCACGAACTTCGTCCTGAAAAGATGACTGATAAAAAACTATCAGCAATTTGTTCAGCTTGTGACGAAGTTATTAGTGGAGCGCTCAACGACCATTTCCCACTTGTTGTTTGGCAAACAGGTTCTGGCACACAGTCTAATATGAATGCCAACGAAGTTATTGCTAATCGTGGGAATGAAATTGCTGGTGAAAAGATTCTTCATCCAAACGACGATATTAACATGAGTCAATCTTCAAACGATACCTTCCCAACGGCTATGCACATTGCTGCCGTATCTATCGTAGAAGATAAGCTTATTCCTGCTGTTAAAACTCTCATTGACACGTTTGTTCGTCTTGAAAAAGAAAACGAAGGTATCGTAAAGAGTGGTAGAACACACCTTCAAGACGCTACACCCATTAAGTTTAGTCAAGAAATTAGCGGTTGGAGAAGTAGTTTAGAAAGAGACGTGGAACTTTTAGAACTTGCAATGAAACCACTTACTGAACTTGCCCTTGGTGGAACTGCTGTTGGAACAGGTCTTAACGCTCCTAAGGGTTTTGATACTCTTGTTGCTGAAAAAGTTTCTGAAATTGCAGGTAGAAAGTTTGTAACTGCATCTAATAAATTCCACGCTTTAACGAGTAAAGACGAATTGGTTTTCGCACACGGTGCAATTAAAGCTCTTGCTTGCGATATGATGAAGATTGCTAACGACGTTCGTTGGCTTGCAAGTGGTCCAAGAGACGGCTTAGGCGAAATTTTTATTCCCGAAAACGAGCCAGGTTCTTCTATTATGCCTGGTAAAGTTAACCCAACTCAATGCGAAGCGGTTACGATGGTTGCCGTTCAAGTAATGGGTAACGACGTGGCTGTTGGTATGGCTGCTTCACAAGGTAACTTCGAACTTAACGTTTTCATGCCAGTATGTATTTACAATTTCTTGCAATCAGCAAGACTTTTGGCAGAAGCAATCGTTTCGTTTGACCTTAACTGTGCTATTGGAATTACTGCTAACAAAGAAAAGATGCATCACAACTTACATAACTCACTTATGCTTGTTACCGCGCTTAACCCATACATCGGTTATGAAAACGCTGCAAAAACTGCTAAAAAAGCATTCAAAGATAACATTTCACTTAAACAAGCATGCGTAGAGTTAGGATTCTTAACAGAAGAAAAATTTGACGAAGTGTTCCATCCGGAACAAATGGTATAGGAGATTGACCTTAAATGAAAGTAAGTTATTTTCCCGGTTGCACTCTTAAAACTAAAGCAAAAGACTTAGATGAGCAAGCAAGAGCTTGTGCTGAAATTTTAGGAGTAACCTTAGAAGAAATATCTAATTGGCAATGTTGTGGTGGTGCGTTTACCACGGCTTCTGATGAAATAGCAACAAAACTTTCATCAGTTCGCGCGTTAATGGAAGCAAACAAGAAGGGACAACCTTTGCTTACAGTTTGCTCTGCTTGCCATAACGTTATAAAGCAAACCAATGTAGCCATGAAAGAAAATCCTGACAACTTTGCTTTTCGCGCTAATATGAATTTAGCACCCGATAATTATAACGGGGAAGCCGAAGTAATTCATTATTTAGAATTATTAAGAGATAAAGTTGGCTATGATAAAATTAAAGAAAAGGTAGTTAAACCTTTGGAAGGCTTAAAAGTTGCATGCTACTACGGTTGTTTGCTTCTTCGTCCAAGTAAAGTAATGGCTATGGACGATGCTGAAAACCCAACCATCATGGAAGATTTAGTTAAAGCATTAGGCGGTGAACCTGTTTATTATGCTTACAAGAATGAATGTTGTGGTGGTTACATAGCATTAGAAGACGCTGAGTCTGCAATGAAAAAGAGTCAAAAAATTTCTAACAATGCTAAAGCCCAAGGTGCAGACGTTATCATTACTGCATGTCCGCTTTGTATGTATAATCTTAAAAAACATACGAAAGACGTTCCGGTTATATACTTTACCGAACTCTTGGCAAAGGCATTAGGCATTAAGGAGTAGATTATGGAAAAATCTAAAGAAAACCTTATTCAAGACGTTGTTCGTAGAAGTGGCGTAAATCCAAGAAAGTGTATGAAGTGTGGCAAATGTTCTGGAACTTGCCCAGCATATGACGAAATGGAATATCATCCACATCAATTTGTGTATATGATTGAAACGGGCGATATAGAGCCATTATTGAAATCAAAATCGATTTATAAGTGTTTAACGTGTTTTGCTTGTGTGGATAGATGTCCACGTGGGGTAGAGCCTGCAAAACTTATTGAGTCAATTAGACTTAGCGTAATTCGCGAACAGGGTAACAACCATCTTACCCCACAAATGATTCCCGAACTCATTGACGAAGAAATGCCACAACAGGCACTCGTAACAGCGTTCAGGAAATACACCAAGTAAAAGGAGACTACAAATGCAAAGAATAGGAGTATTCGTTTGTTGGTGCGGAAGTAACATCGCAGGCACGGTTGACGTAAAGGCCGTTGCTGAAGCTCTTAAAAATGAGCCTGGTGTTGTTCATTCTGCCAACTATCAATATATGTGTTCTCAGGCAGGTCAAGAACTTATCAAAGATGCTATTAAAGAACACAAACTTACAGGTATCGTAGTTTGTTCTTGTTCTCCAAGAATGCACGAAGGAACGTTTAGAAAAACTGCTGAAGCAGCGGGCTTAAACCCATACATGGTAGAAATCGCAAACATTCGTGAACAATGTTCTTGGATACATAAAGACATTGCGGAAGGCACAGAAAAGGCTATCGTTTTAGGCAGAACCGCTATTGCCAAGGTTAACCTTAACGCTCCGCTTATGGCAGGTGAATCACCTGTAACAAAAAGAGCATTAGTTATCGGTGGCGGTATTGCAGGTATTCAAACTGCTTTAGACATTGCAGATGCTGGCTTTGAGGTTGATATAGTTGAAACAAAACCCACTATAGGTGGCAAAATGGCTCAACTTGATAAAACTTTCCCAACACTTGACTGTGCTGCTTGTATTCTTACACCAAAAATGGTTGACGTTGCTCAACACGAAAAGATTAAGATTTATTCTTATAGTGAAGTTGTTGACGTTCGTGGATTCGTTGGTAATTTTGAAGTTACTATTAAGAAAAGAGCGCGTTTCGTTAAAGAAGATATATGTACGGGTTGTGGTCTCTGCACCGAAAAGTGCCCACAAAAGAAAGTTCCTAATGAATTTAACCTTGGCATGGATAACAGAAGGGCAATATACATTCCATTTGCTCAAGCCGTTCCAAAGGTTGCAACTATTGACCCAAATTACTGCACGATGCTTAAAACGGGCAAGTGTGGTGTTTGTGCAAAGGTTTGCACGGCAAACGCTATTGATTATACTCAAAAGGATGAATTTATCGACCAAAAATACGGCGCAATCGTTGCTGCTACTGGTTTTAATCCAATCAGTATGGAAAAATTCGATGAATTTGCATATAGTCAAAGCAAAGACGTTATTACTTCACTTGAATTTGAACGTTTAATGAATGCAGCAGGTCCTACCGCTGGTAAGTTGGTTCGCCCCTCTGACGGAAAACACCCACAAAAAATCGTATTCGTTCAATGCGTAGGCTCTCGTTGTGCTGCTTGCGCAGAAAAGGGCAAAGAGTATTGCTCAAAGATTTGCTGTATGTATACCGCAAAACACGCAATGCTTACTCGTGATAAATACCCCGACACAGACGTTACCGTATTCTATATAGACGTTAGAACACCTGGTAAAAACTTTGACGAGTTCTATCGTCGTGCGGCCGAAGAATACGGCGTTCATTATATTAAAGGTATGGTAGGTAAGATTTCACCCGAAGGCGATAAGCTTATGGTTAGAGCATCTGACTTACTTGCTAATAAACAAATCAATATGGAAGCAGACTTAGTTGTTTTAGCGGCCGCTATTGAGCCTGATAAATCTGCAAGGCCATTAGCAACTATGCTTACGGCAAGTATGGATACAAACGACTTCTTTACTGAAGCGCATCCAAAGCTTCGTCCTGTAGAAAGTCCAACGGCAGGTGTATTCCTTTCAGGTTGTTGTCAAGGTCCAAAAGACATTCCTGAAACTGTTTCACAAGCAGGAGCAGCGGCAGCTAAGGTAATAGGACTTCTTGCTAAGGATAAACTCAAAGGTAATCCTTGCGTTGCTCATTCGGACGAAATGATGTGTAACGGTTGTTCATCTTGTGAAAAGGTTTGTCCTTACGGCGCAATTACCTATGAAGATAAAGAATTTAGAGGACCTAATAGAACGACACTTATTCGTAGAATAGCAAAGGTAAACGAAGCAATCTGTCAAGGTTGTGGATGTTGCACGGTAGCATGTCCTTCTGGTGCTATGGACCTTAAAGGATTTGCAAGCAAACAAATTATGGCGGAGGTAGACGCAATATGCAAGTAAACGAATTTAAACCTAAAATTGTTGCTTTTTGTTGTAACTGGTGTTCGTATGCAGGCGCTGACCTTGCTGGTAGCAACCGTTTAGCTTACCCTGCAGAAGTTAAAGTTATAAGAGTTCCTTGTTCTTGTAGAGTAAACCCAATGTTTATTCTTCGCGCATTTCAACGCGGGGCAGACGGCGTAATCATTTGCGGATGTCACCCAGGGGATTGCCACTATACTTCGGGCAACTACTATACAAGAAGAAGAATGGCGTTGCTCTTTTCAATGCTCGATTACTTAGGTATTGAAAAAGGTCGCACGAGAGTTGAATGGGTTTCGGCTGCTGAAGGTGCAAAGTTTGCTCAAACTATGAACGACTTTGTTCAAACGGTAACTGCTCTTGGTGAAAACAAGAGATTGGAGGACTTAAGATGCAAAAAATAAATCGAGAAGTTCTGATAAACAAGGCAAACGAGTTGCTTTCTAACGGCACTATAAATAGAGTTTTTGGTTGGGAAAAAGGTGATTTTTCCTACGACGTAACACCAACTATTTATTTTACTGCCGATCAAATGAATAAAAAGTTTATCTTTGATGATTTTTGCGGGGCAAACTTTTCTAAGTATCTCGTTGCAGAAACTAAAAAAGACCAAAACAAAGTTGGCGTATTTTTAAAGCCATGTGATACTTATAGTTTTAACCAACTTTTAACCGAGCATCGCTTTGATAAAGAGAAGGTATATGCAATCGGCGTTCCTTGTGACGGCATGGTTGACGAGAAAAAGATTAAAGCATTTTTTGGCGAAGGTATTTCTTCAATTACGTCAGAAGGCGATGAAATTATCGTTGATACCCTTTATGACGGAGTTAAAAAAGTTAAAAAAGCAGACGTTTTACAAGAAAGGTGCCAAAACTGTAAGAGCAAAAAACACGTTTATTACGACGAACTTATCGGCGAAGACGGAGAAGTTTTAGATAGCAACCGTTTTGACGAAGTTGAAAAACTTGAAAAGATGACTGCTGACGAAAGATTTGCTTTCTGGCAAAATGAACTTTCAAAATGTATTCGTTGTAACGCTTGTAGAGACGTTTGTCCTGCATGCACGTGTGAAAAGTGTGTTTTTAACAACCCTAATTCAGGCGTTGAAAACAAATCTCCTGCAAACGAATTTGAAGAAAAAATGTTCCATATAATTCGTGCATTCCACGTTGCTGGTCGTTGCACCGACTGTGGCGAATGTTCAAGAGTATGCCCACAAGGTATTCCGTTACATTTACTCAATCGTAAATTTATAAAAGATATTAACTCTTTCTATGGGAACTATCAAGCGGGTGAACAGGAAGGTAGTAGAGCTCCTTTAACAAATTATACCAAAGAAGATTTAGAACCTTCAGAAGCTGTAAATAAGGGGGATAACTAATATGCGTAAGTGTTTATTACAAAATCAAAACAAGTTATTCGACCAAATTTCATCTTTTGCGTCTTTATATATTCCTGTTGAAACAACGGGTGGTAACGCAAGTTTTAAGAAATACGAACAAGGCATGGTTATGAGTGACGTTCTTAAAACAGACCGTAGCCCTAAAGACTTGTTCTTTCCTCAAACTGAAAACTTGATGGAATTCAAAACTTCTGGAAAGAATATAGAGGTAATCGATAATCGTAAGGAAAGTGAAGACTTCGTTGTTTTTGGCGTTCGTGGTTGCGACGTTAAAAGTTTTGAAGTTTTAGATAGAGTATTCTTGGTAGAACCTGTTGATACCTATTATGCAACGAGAAGAGAACATGGTATTATCGTTTCTATGGCATGCGGTAGACCTGCTGAAACTTGTTTCTGCCAAACTTTTGGCATCGATGCGAGCGCTCCAGAAGGAGATATTGTTTGTTATAAAACAGAAGACGCCTTATATCTTGATGCAAAAACCGAAAAAGGCAAGAATCTTTTATCAAAACTCGCCGACGTTACTGAAGAATCTGACGGCAAAGAAGCATTAAAACAAAAAGAACAAATTAAAACAGTTCTTGCTAAACTTCCTCTTGCAAACTTAAAGGCGGATTCTTTCGGTAAAGATAAAACAAAAGAATTCTTTGATGCTCCCGAATGGCAGATTTTGTCTAAGTCTTGCTTGGGATGCGGGACTTGCACGTTCGTTTGTCCTACTTGCCAATGCTATGACATAAAAGATTTTAAGACAAAAGACGGTGTTCAACGTTTCCGTTGTTGGGACTCTTGCATGTATTCTGAATTTACAAAGATGAGTGCAGGTCAACCAAGGCTTACCCAACTTGAACGTTTCCGTCAGAGATTTATGCATAAGTTGGTTTATTATCCAACTAATAATGACGGTTTGTTTAGCTGTGTAGGTTGTGGTAGATGTATTTCAAAGTGCCCAATTTCAATGAATATAGTAAAAGTAATGAAAGCATTAGGAGGAATTGATAATGAATAATATAAATGAAGCTTTAATTCCTGCTGTTTGTGAGATAGTTGCTATTCGTCAAGATACTCCAGACGTTAAAACGTTTAGAGTATTAACTCCCGACGGGAAAAAGCCATTCATTCATAAACCTGGTCAATGTGCAATGCTTTCAATGCCAGGAGTAGGTGAAGCGCTTTTCTCTATCACTTCATCACCAACAAACAAAGAATACATTGAATTTTCAATTAAAAAGTGCGGTTGTGTAACCGAATGGTTGCACGCTGCTGAAGTAGGTCAACAAATAACCGTTCGCGGACCTTACGGAAATGGTTTCCCCGTTGAAACTGAGTTTAAAGGCAAAGATATGTTGTTTATCGCGGGTGGTATTGGTTTAGCACCTGTTCGTTCGGTTATAAACTACGTTCGTGATAACCGTGCAAACTATGGTAAGGTAGATATTGTTTATGGTTCGAGAAGCAAAGACGACTTAGTTTTCTTTGAAGAAATCATTAACGAATGGAAAAATGATCCTACCGTAAACGTGCATTTAACTATCGATAGAGAACAAGAAGGCTGGGACGGACACGTTGGTTTTGTTCCAAGCTACGTTAAAGAACTTGGTTTTGATAGTAATAAAACGGCTGTTCTTTGCGGTCCACCAATCATGATTAAGTTTACCTTACAAGGCTTAGCTGAACTTGGTTTTAGTAACGAACAAGTATTTACGACGTTAGAACTTAGAATGAAATGTGGTATTGGAAAATGCGGACGTTGTAACGTAGGTTCTAAATACGTTTGTAAAGACGGTCCTGTATTTAGAATGGACCAATTAGAAGAACTCCCAGACGAGTATTAATAAGGAGAAAATAAACAGATGGAAAACAAAGTTAACGTATTTTTGTTTGGTAAAAAATATGAAGTTCCTGAAAGCCTTACTATTATGAAGGCTATGGAATACGCTGGTTACCAACTTGTTCGTGGTTGCGGTTGCCGTAACGGTTTCTGTGGCGCATGCTCGGTAATTTATCGTATTAAGGGCGATAGAGAACTTCATGCTTGTCTTGCTTGCCAAACTAAGGTTGAAGACAATATGTTCGTGGCAACACTTCCTTTCTTCCCACTTCTTAAAGAAGTATACGATATTGAAAAAATTAAGCCAAACGAACAAATAATGATGCAATTATATCCAGAAATTTACGCTTGTGTAGGCTGTAACGCTTGCACGAAGGCTTGCACCCAATCTCTTAACGTTATGCAGTATATTGCTTACGCTCAACGTGGTGAGTTTGAAAAGTGCGCTGAAGAATCTTTTGACTGCGTAATGTGCGGTGTATGTTCTTCTCGTTGTCCTGCAGGAATTTCACATCCACAGGTTGCAGAACTTGCAAGAAGATTATATGGTAAATATATGGCACCCGAATCAAAGCATCTTTTAGAAAGAGTAAAAGAGATTGAAGACGGTAAGTATAAAGACCTTATTGAAGGTTTGATGAATAAGCCTATTGAAGAGCTTAAAGAACTCTATAACAATAGAGAAATCGAGAAGTAGGAGAGTAATTATGTATAAATATACCGAAGAACAATTAGTCTCAATGAAAAAGGTCGAAGCGACCAGAGAAAGTAGGCTTAACAACTTATTTGGAAGAATGAGCGCTGAAGAAAAGCAACAAGTATTAAAGGAAAATCATCCTGACTACATTGAAAGCGCTTATGAAAACTTAAAAGTTGGACCAAATAAGGGCGGAAAAGTGTTGCATGAACTTGCTGATTTATTACAAGGTAAATCAAGAGTTCTTGATATGGATATCGATTTGTCGAAGCCTGATTATGACGTTGACGTTTTAGTTATTGGTGGCGGTGGTGCAGGTTCTTCTGCTGCTATCGAAGCTGATAATAAGGGCGCAAAAGTTATGATGGTTACTAAGCTTCGTTTGGGCGACGCAAACACCATGATGGCTGAAGGTGGAATTCAAGCGGCTGATAAGCCTAACGATTCTCCTGCTATCCATTATCTTGATGCTTTTGGTGGCGGACACTTTGCTGCAAAACATGAATTATTATATAAATTAGTTAACGACGCACCAGATGCTATTAAGTGGCTTAATGAATTAGGCGTTATGTTTGATAAAGATGCAGACGGCACAATGGTTACCACACACGGTGGTGGAACAAGTAGAAAACGTATGCACGCTTGTAAGGACTATTCTGGAGCAGAAATAATGAGAACGCTCCGTGACGAAGTGTTTAACAGGGGAATTCCTGTTGTAGACTTTACTTCTGCTATCGAACTTATCAAAGATACCGAAGGTAAAGTTGCCGGTGCTGTTCTTATGAATATGGAAACTAAGGATATATACGTTGCAAAAGCTAAAACGGTTATTATTGCAACGGGTGGTGCAGGTAGACTTCACTATCAAGGATTCCCAACTTCTAACCACTACGGCGCAACAGCTGACGGCTTAGTTTTAGGTTATAGAGCAGGTGCAAAACTTTTATATGCTGATACGCTTCAATACCATCCAACGGGTGTTGCTGAACCTACTCAAATTTTCGGTGCGTTGGTTACTGAAAAAGTTCGTTCGTTGGGCGCTCAGTTAGTTAATAAAAACGGTGAAGCTTTCGTTTACTCACTTGAAACTCGTGACGTAACGGCTTCTTCAATAATTCGCGAATGTAACAAGCGCGATAATGGTATTAAAACTACCGATGGCGAAGGTGTATGGCTTGATACCCCAATGATCGAAATGATTGGTGGGGAAGGCACCATTGAAAAACGTATTCCTGCAATGCTTAGAATGTTTGGTAAATACGGCATTGATATTAGAAAAGAGCCAATTTTGGTTTATCCTACGCTCCACTATCAAAACGGTGGTTTAGATATTAGTGCAGATGGTATGAGCACGACTGTTCCTAACTTATTTGTAGCTGGTGAAGCAGTTGGGGGAATACACGGCAGGAACCGTTTAATGGGTAACTCACTCTTAGATATTATCGTATTTGGTAGAAATGCGGGTAAGAGTGCTGGAGAAAAATGTAAGAGTGTTGAACTTAAAGATTTAACGTTAAATCACGTTAAAGAATTTAAGAAGGAATTAGACGATGCAGGAATTAATCCTACAAAACTCTCTCCACAACTTCTTCCAAATTATACAAAACAACAAAATATTTAATAAAAATACCCGCCATTACATGGCGGGTTTAGACATGTAGATATAAGGGAATTGATGAAAAATTGACTTTTTTAAGGAGTAATTATGGAAAAGGAAAACAAAAAAAGTCTTAAATGGCTTTGGTTAACGATTGCTTTTGTGATTGTTGCTGGTCTTGGAGTTTGGTGTGGTATAAACGCTAGTGACTCTAAAGATGGCGTAAACAGTGTTTTTTCAATATCTTCATTGTTGTTCGGATTATTCTTAGTAACAGTTTTGGGATATATGCTTGGAAGAATTACTATTAAGGGTGTATCCTTGGGAACAGCAGGCGTGTTTCTAGTAGCAATTCTTTTTGGTTATTTGTGCACTTTAATACCTTCGAATTTACCAATCTTAGGCAGTTTAAATCTTAAACCTGAAGTAGGTAATACAAATTTTTATAAAAAGGTTGTTCAAAACGTAGGCTTAGTTATGTTTGTCGGTTCCGTTGGTTTTATCGCAGGACCTAAATTCTTTAAAGATTTAAAAAAGAATTTTAAAACATATATATTTATGGGAATAATTATAATTCTCGTTGGAACGGCTGTTGCAGTAATATTTACTTTAATTTCGCCATACAAATCAGATTTTTGGTCTGGTGTTTTATCTGGTGCGTTGACTTCAACTCCAGGCTATTCTGCGGCTGGAGAAGCGGTTAAATTAAAAGCTGGAATGAGTGAAACTATGGTTACCATCGGCCATGCAATTGCGTATCCTTTCGGCGTAATTGGTGTTGTATTGTTTGTTCAATTATTGCCGAAGTTTGTTAAGGCAGATATGGCTAAAGAAAGAGCATTACTTAAATCTAATTTTGTTGAAACTTCAGAAAAGAAAGAGTCTAAAAAACTTTTCAAATGTGATGATTTTGGTTTTACCGCATTGGGCTTGGCAATCGTTGCTGGTTTAATTTTAGGTGGTATTAAAATTCCACTATTTGCAGGTGCAGTTTTCTCTCTTGGAACAACAGGTGGCGTATTAATTATGTGTCTTATATTTGGTCATTTTGGTCGAATTGGCAAGTTGTCTCTTGAAATTCCAGAAGCGACACTTAAAACTTTAAAAGAGTTAGGACTTATGCTATTTCTTATTGGTGCTGGTGTTGATGGAGGTGTTAACCTTGTATCAGCAATCGGTGATGATGTAGGCATTGTTGCTTGGGGCTTCTTAGGAGGTGCTGCAATGACAATTATTCCTATGATTGTAGGATTCTTTGTTGCTAAATACATGTTAAAATTGCCGTTGCTTAACAACCTTGGTTCAATTACTGGTGGTATGACCTCAACTCCTGCGCTTGGAACATTAATAAGCACTGCACAAACAGATGACGTTGCTGGGGCATACGCATCTACTTATCCAATAGCACTTGTTTTAATAGTTCTTGCTTGTAATCTAATGATTGGTTTGATGTAATAAATTTAAAAGCCTGTCAAAAAGACAGGCTTTTTCGTATAAAACAAAAACACAAAGAGTTTTTCTTTGTGTTTTTTAATGGTCGGAGTAGCGAGACATATTACTACGCTAAAGTTGCGTATTATTCGCTTTCGCTCATATGTGAACTTAATTCGTTAAGTCAATTCACTAAAATAAATAAAAAGCAATAGCAAAAATGCTATTGCTTTTTATTGGTCGGAGTAGCGAGACTTGAACTCACGGCCTCTTGCCCCCCAGACAAGCGCGCTACCAACTGCGCCATACCCCG
>JAFVWA010000021.1 GCA_017501885.1 Clostridia bacterium
AGCATTTTATAAGTAAAAATTCAATTTATTTTCCTTTCATAAATACTTTCGTAAGTAAAATAAATGAAAAAATAAAAAATTCATTTATAAAATTTTTCTGTGGGTTCATTTCAAAAATATAGCTGTATAATGAAAGCGTAGAAAACAAGGAGGCTTAATTTATGGGCGCTATTTTTGAAACAGTTATGTTGGTGTGTTTTGGTCTTTCGTGGCCGATAAATGTGGTGAAGGCGTATAAAACACAAACCACGAAAGGAACGAGTTTACCGTTTATCTTTCTTATTATTGCCGGGTATATTGCCGGAATCACCGCAAAGATTATAACGGAGCAAATTAATTACGTTTTGGTTGTTTACATAATCAATTTGATAATAGTAATGTTGAACGTGGTTGTATATATTAGAAATTATCGTTTGGATAAGAAAAACAATATTATTTAAAGGAGGAGAATTATGGAAAAGGAAATTAGAGATTATCAAAGATTAAATACGATAGCAGAGAAAGGCGGTGTCGTTATTTTCGGAGAGAAAGAAGATAAGGAAATTCCAGTAGGTGAGTTGAAACAATCCTTTAATTTGGATTACTCGGCGTATAACAGAAGTTTCAGCGAATTAAACTTGGATAATGCAATTGAACTATATGATTCGTGTATAATACCTTTACGTCCAGACACGGTGATGATACATATCGGTGGCAGTGAAGAATATTGGAAAGATATTGCAGGATTTGAGCAAAAGTATATTTTGTTAATTAATCATATTCAAGCGGTGAGTAAAAATGTAAGGATTGTGGTTATATCAGTCGATGATGAAGAAAAAAATCGGCATTTGAAGAATATTTCAGACTCTACGCATAGCGAATTTCAAAATCTGTTGAATGTAAAGATGTGGAATCCTTGTGCGACAAAGGAAGTAATCTCTTTTGTTCAATGCATGGGCTTTTACGGTCGTAATCGAAAGGTTTCTTCATACGATTTGGCTAAAATATTCTTTTGCCAAGGCAATTGAAAATAAAAAGAGAGTTATATAGTGTTTGGTGTCGTAACTCTCTTTTAATAAAGTTATTTGTTGGTTAGACGTTTTTGTCTTCGAACTCTATTGATATGTCGTTCAAAAGCACCGTTTGCAATGAGTTCTGCAACAAGGTATTGAATATAGGTTGGAACTGTGCAAGAGTGGAACCCAAGTCTTTCTTGAAATATGGGCACGAGTTGCTCGGGAAGAACCATATATCCCGCACGAAGAGCTGGTGAAATGGTTTTGGAGAATGTGTTAAGGTAAATGACATTATTAAATTTAGTCATAGAAAAAAGCGTATCTTCTGGCTTTTTCGATACTGAGAACTCTGATTCGAAATCATCTTCAATGATATAATGATTATTCGTTTCGGCCCAAGTAAGATATTCGTGCTTTTTTGATGCAGATGCAGAAACACCGCTTGGAAAGCTACGATACGGAGATACGTGCAAAATATCAGCGTCGCAATTCCATAACAGCGAGCTTATAATCCCATCGTTGCCAAGTGTTAATTTCTCAAAATCTATTTCCAAACTGGAATAAACGTGTTCTATCTGTTTGTAGGAGGGAGTTTCAATAGCGATTTTCTTGTCGCGACCGAATAACGTGGTGATAAGTCCATAAAGATATTCTGAACCAGCACCGATAACGATTTGTTCAGGAGTAGCGTGAATGCCACGGCTTCGAGCAAGATATAAACTGATGTTCTTGCGCAGTTCGTAGCAACCCCAATTATCCGACCGCTCTAATATGTTTTCATCTAAATCATTGAGAACCTTGCGCATGGATTTTGCAAGAGTGGAAAAGGGGAAAGATAAATCGCCCAAACCGTTGGTTGTAGCTAAATTGCTTTTATGTAAATGCTCGGTTGAAGAATAAGAGGCAAATCCGATGTTTGGCTTGAAGATTACGAAATAACCACTCCGTTCCTTAGATTCGATATAACCTTCTTGGATGAGTAAGTCGTAAGCGTGTTCTACCGTTATAATACTTAAATTCGTTTCAGAACAGGTCACTCGTTTAGAGGGCAGTTTCGTCTTATACGGGTAAACACCTTGTACGATATCGTCTCTAAAAAATTGATATAACTGTATGTAAGCAGGAATGCTGCTGTTTACATCTATTATGTAATTCATCTGGTATTATAAAATACTCCTTCTTTGACTATTTTCATGTATCCAAATTTATTGTATAATATTTATAATAAAAAGTCAATGAGAAAAATCTCTACGCGAAAAAATAATAGTTTAGGAGTGAGAGAAAAGTAATTATGAAAAATGCAACGACGAAAAAACTCGTAATGACGGCGCTGATGATGGCGCTAACAATGGTAGCGACTATGTTTATTAGAATTCCGCTTCCGTTGGGCTACGTAAACTTAGGCGACGTGTTCGTTTTATTGTCTGTCTTTATTTTGGGACCTGTTTACGGAACAATCGCAGCTGGCGTTGGTTCTGGGTTGGCGGATTTGTTTGGGTATATTACATACGCGCCAGGAACGCTTATAATTAAGTCAGCTATGGCATTTGTTGCATGGCTGATTTACAAGCTTTTATCAAAAGCAACTGGTAAGGAAATGCTTGGAGAAATCGTTGGGGGTATCGTAGGAGTACTTGTTATGACAACTGGGTATTTCTTCTATGAAATCATGTTCTTTACGACGGCAGGCGTTGCGATTGTTAACGCACCTTGGAATCTTTTGCAAGGTGGTGCAGGCGTTACTTTATCCGTAATTCTAATGCGAGTATTAACTGTGACAAAGGCGTTGGAAAAGTTGAACTTATACAAATAAATACTGAAGATTCATAGAAAAATCCCGATTGTTTAACAATAACAGTCGGGATTTCTATTTGTAAGTTTGTATAATGTTTTCGGCAATTTCTCTACGTGTAACACATCTGTCCATAGCTTGTTTTTCAATATATCGATGTGCGTCGGCTTCGGTCATTCCAAGCGAATTTATAAGTGCCCATTTTGCGCGGTTTATAAGTTTAATTTCTTCCATTTTTTCTTGGAGCGAAAGAGTTTTTGTTTCCATATTTCTCAGTCGCTCTCTCGTTGCTTTAAGCCAATCCAAAGCTTGCGATATCGTTTGAGAGGGGACAGGCTTGTGAAGAGCGAAAACGCCGTAATCACGAACCTTTTCGTAGATACTCGTATACATATCGTTGCGTACGAATAAAAGAACGACAGAGGTTTTGTTGCTTGAAACGTCTATTGCAAGTTTAACTCCATAATCGTCAGGCAATGGAGCGTTAATAATTATGATATCATAAACGCGTTCGGTAACGTTGCGTTGTGCTTCATTTACGCTTTTAGCAAAAGTAATCGGCGTATAAGTAGCTCCTGGTAACAGTTTTACGATATTATCGTTAAACGAATTTGAAGCCGAAACGATGAGAACGCTATATACATGTTCTTCAAATGGCATCGTTTGATTCCTCCCAAATTAGATTTATTTTTCTGCATTGCAATAGGCCGAAATAATTAGGGGAGAAAGATATTTTTTAATAAATTTACTGTTTTTTGCTATTTCAGACGCTTGCTTCAAAGAAGTTGGTAACGTCTTAAATTTTTGGAGCATTGTTTCAGGTGCTGTATAAAGGTTGATATTGGCGGGCTTTGGTAATACTGATTTTTTCTTGATGCCGTCAATAGCCGCATAAATCATCAAAGCAAAAGCAAGATACGGATTCGCAGCGGGATCGGGAGAGCGAAGCTCTGCACGTTTGAATTCACCTACGGCCGCTGGAATGCGAATTAGTTGAGAGCGGTTTTGTTCAGACCAAGAAATATAAGCGGGCGCTTTATTGTTGCCTAATCTTTCGTAAGATTGTTCGGTCGGATTTAAAAATAAAGTCATGTCTGCGATGTGTTTAAGTATTCCGGAGATGGCCTGTGGAAGCACGTCGGAACCGTTGCTGTCTTTTACGGAAAAGTTAATATGAAATCCATTACCCGGCTCGTCTTTTAAAGGTTTTGGAGAAAAATTGGCAGAAACTCCGTTTCTATTCACAACTGCTTTTACCACAGAACAAAACGTCATGGCGTTATCAGCCGCCTCTAACGGAGAATCGTATTTAAAGTCAATTTCGTTTTGTCCCGGACCTTCTTCATGGTGTGAACTTTCAGGATAAATATCCATTTGCTCCAAAGTTAAGCAAATTTCACGTCGAATATTTTCGCCCTTATCTTCAGGAGCGATGTCCATATATCCAGCATTGTCATAGGTTACGGTTGACGGATATCCGTCTTCATTTAATTTGAAAAGATAAAATTCCATTTCAGGTCCAAACTTAAAAGAAAGACCTGCGTTTTCAGCTTCACGAATAGCGTTTTTTAGAATAGAGCGTGTATCACCCTCAAAAGGCTTTCCGTCGGGATAGGTAATATCGCAATACATACGTACAACTTTGCCGTGTTCGGGACGCCAAGGCAAAATGACGAGAGTAGAAGGATCAGGGTGAAGAAACAAATCGGAATGTGTTTCGTCACCGAAACCATTTATTGCTGATGCGTCTATTGCAATTCCATATTCAAAAGCGCGCTGTAATTCTTTTTCCATGATGGAAATGTTTTTTTGCTTACCGAAAACGTCGCAAAAAGCAAGACGTATAAACTTAACGTCTTCTTCTTTCACAAACTGTAATACTTCTTGTTTTGAATATTTCATATTGCACCTACCTATTTTTAATTCATAACGTACATTTGTTTATATGGATTTTTACTGTCGGGAGTAATAATGGTAAAAGGGGCGTTTAACACGTCTTTTAAATCGAAGCCGAACAAGCTGCAAAATTCCGAGATGTAATTGATGAATTCCGCAAGTTGTTCTTTTGTCGCAGGAACGGCATGAACGTTTTTAGGGAATTGGATATTTTTGCAATCCGAACGGAGAAGCATTGTTCCGCCGTGCATACCTGTACAGGGGAAGTTGCCTACAATATCATTATCGGAATTTAAGCCTAACGCAATAATTACGCCACCGGCTTGATATTCGCCTAAAAAACTACCCGTCGAACCGCCGATAACAATAACGGGAATCTTATCATTATATGCTTTCATATGAATTCCGGCACGATATCCGGCATTTCCTTTGATGAAGATTTTTCCGCCACGCATAGCGTAGCCGGCGGCATCGCCAATGTTCCCGTGTATTACGATTTTACCTTCGTTCATTGTGTCGCCAACAGCGTCTTGCGCATTACCGTTTACAACGATTTCGGCACCGTTAAGATATGCACCAAGCGCATTTCCCGGTGTTCCGTTTATCGTGATAAATTTGGAACTTAAACCGGCAGCAATAAAGCGTTGTCCGAGACAATCGTTAATAACGCAGTCGTTTTCGCTTTTTCTTACAATATCGTTTAGTGCGTCAAAATTAAGATCTTTTGCACTTAATAATAACATTATACCATACCTCCAAGTTTTTTTCTACGATTTTCAACATCAAAAACGGATAAAGTGGGTGAAATTTTTAATAATTGTGTATTAACGGAATCAAGAGGTGTTTTCTCGCGAATGAAAGACGTGTAAATACCAGCTCTTGCAATTTCGCCGATAAGCATAAATCCGACGAGACAACCATCTTTTATAAATAATCTTTTGATGGATTTATCCGTTTTTTCTTCATACATCTCACCTGTATAGCTCCCGGCGGTGAGAGCATGAAAGCCAAAGAAGCCGATAGCGTTCATAGGAATGCCACAGTCGTAAATAGTGGACCCGCCTGCCATATTGATTCCCGCACAATTACCCTGCATAACAGCATTTGGCCAGATAGCAAGGATGCGGTTTGCTTTTATCGAGGCGTCGTAACCTTGCGC
>JAFVWA010000195.1 GCA_017501885.1 Clostridia bacterium
ATATTGTCGCTATCTCTCCCAACTTACGCTGTTCCCAATCATTAAAGAAAAAGAACCACGAATAATTCGTGGTTCTTTCTACTTTAACGCTTTTTTTGCGTGTTTCCATACTAATTTATAGTGATTTTACTCATTATCCAAGTCAAAACCACCTGAAAGGATAAATGTACGAAGCAAATTATCAAATTTAGACTTTGCTCTAAATGTTGACAATTCCTCCCCTGCTGTTTCCTTAAAGTATTTTTTAACTTTTTCTATATCAACCGTTGCTTTTAGATTGTCATATCGTCCAAACTCGTTGATTGTCTCTTCCGTTAAATGTAGCGCCATCATATCACGTAATAATACCTCATTGATTCCAAAGGTTTGTGCGAAACGATAAATTTGGTCATCTTTTGCCCTGCGCATATATTCAGAAATATAATCTCTAAATGTCTTATTCTTTTCGGGAATTAAGTTACCAAGTTGAACATCCTTAATAAACATATCTGCGAATTTCTGCTCTTCTTCGGAAAGCATTGCAAATGATTTATACAGCTCTTGTAGTGCGCTTTCGATATTTTGCTTCGATTCGCCATCAAGTTTTACTTTCAAATATTTATCAAATCTACTGTTAATATAATCGGCATCTATTTTACCTGTACTTATCTCGGTAATATGCGGGTCAAGGTCATAAGGTGGTTCTTCATCACCGCTTCCTCTGCCGCCAAATAGTTCCTTATATCTTTGAAGTAAAATATAATAAATTTCTTCCGTAATTAAGACCGTAGTTTCCCCGTAAATGTTGATTTTCCAAGTAAAATCTTGTACTTTAATCATTTCAAGAATCGAATTTAACCTGTTGAATAACAAAGCAAATTTTGCCTTTACTGAGACATCATCAGGCAAACGAATAAAGTTTTCAATACCCTCATTTTCAAAGAGTTCTTTTATTTCAAGATAAAGTTCATTGAACTTCTTTAAGTTCTTTTCTAACTTATCTACAAAAACCATATACTCTTTGTCGCCTGAGTACATCTTCACAGCTTCTTCGATATTTCTCTTCATTGTATAAGGATAACGATAATAATATATGAGTCCTACGGGTTTATCCCTACCGTAAATACGATTTGTACGAGAAAATGCTTGTATTATATTCTCTTGTCTCATTAACTTATCAAGATACAATACGTTTATCCACTTGGAATCAAACCCCGTCAACATCTGATTTACAACAATAAGCATATCAATTTGTTTTTCAGGCGTTTTTTCTATACCTTTGTAAGCCTTATCGTGAGAAAGACGTAAAGAAATATCTTTTTTCATTTCTCCATAAGTGGATATATCGTATGCTTGACCATACCGTTTATTGTAATCGTCTATAATCTCTGCCAAACCGAGCATCTTATCATAATTCGTATTATCGTTATTATCCGACGGGTCAACTAAAACAACCGTTTTAATATGTGGAGCCTGTCTCTTAAATTCACGATAATAGTTTATTGCTTCGGGAATACTGCTTGTAGCAAATATGGCGTGAAATTTCTTGGAATGACTAACAAAAGAAAACTTCTCCACTATATCTTTAATAACTGAATCTATATGCTCTTTTGTTTCGTATTGTGACGTAGGAATATAATCTTCAGCTCCACGCACATAGTTTCCTGTATTATCTAAATATCCTGCCATCGGAATATTTTGTATAATATCGTAATACTTGGAAGCCTTTTTAGGGTCTGATATTGCTTCCTCTTCCGATTCTGCGTGAACCATCTCTTTTGCGATTGCCTTTTTTATGTCAAGAGACTTAAATGTTTCAACCATATAGGTATCAAACGCAAGTACGTTCTTGTCTCTGATACCGTCTCCAATGGTATATCTATGTAATTCATCACCAAATACGTCTGCCGAATTGCAACCTTTCTTCTTGTTTTCTTCTAAAATTGGCGTACCTGTAAAGCCAAAGAACATAGCACAAGGAAACGTTTCTTTTACCTTACTCATCATATCGCCAAACGTGTCTCTATGGCACTCATCTACGATAAATACAAGCCTTTTGCGATTTATAAGCTCAATATCCTTTTGTATTTTTTTCGTACCATCTTCAAAAATACGACTCATTTTTTGAATTGACGTTACAATAAGCGTGTCTGATGGCGAATTACTTTTGAGTTTCGTTATTAAAACTTCCGTACTCGCAGTATCTTGAACGTCGTCAGCATTATCTGCAAAATACCTATAATTTTCAAGGGATTGTGTATCTAATTCCTTTCTATCCACCAAGAAAATTACCTTGTCGGCATCTTGTGATTTAGAAATTAAATCAGCTGTTTTGAAACTTGTTAATGTTTTACCACTACCCGTTGTGTGCCAAATATAGCCACCACGTTGTTTCTTTTCGTCCCATTTATTTTTAGCAACTCTATTTGTAATAGCAGAAACAGCGTAATACTGATACGAACGCAAAACCTTTAATATTCCGTCTTTACCGTCTGCAACCGTATAAAAACCTATTAGCTGATGCGCCATAGGAATATATAAAAGGCTTTGAGTAAATTCTCTCCAATCTTTCATCGGAATATTATCAGAGTTAGCCCAATGGAAATAGAAATCGTGATTGAATTTTCCATCGGGACCTACGTTCGTAAAATATACGGCATCTTCGGGTGTCATCGCTATAAATATTTGAATTAGCGAGAATATCCCTCTAAAAATGCCCTCTTGCGAATATTTAGCAATTTGATTCCACGCTTGACTAATCGGCACACCGCTTTTTTTCAATTCAATATGGAAAACGGGCATACCGTTTATTAGCAACATAATATCTCCACGACGGGGTGGAAATAAACTTTTGTTAGCTTTGAATTTCGGTTGTTGAACTATTTGATAACGGCTCTTACCACCTGCAATTTCGTGTCTATCATATATATGTAGACTAACTTCCTTACCAAAATGCAAAACGTCGTTTTCATTATCTCTTTTGATTGCAACCGTTTTACCATTGATAAAACTATTTAACGCAAATGGGGTTCTCATATTTGTGATTTGTTCAACAATTTGCTTCATCTCTCCCTCAGTTAAGGGATAATCTCCAAGTTTGTCTTTATCTCGATTATTATTAAAGAGAATTTCAGCCCAATTCTTTAACAAATCTTCTTCGGTAGGATATTGAAGGACATCTTTTTCCCATCCGCAGTTTTTGAGTAACGTGATAAAGGCGTTCTCAAAATCTTGTTCTTTATCAAATGTTGTCATATTTGTAAAACTCATAGGTATTCCTCTTATACAAACATCTTTTCAAGTAGTGCAGACTTAACATTTTTTAACTTTTCCAACTTACGTTGATGAAGGGTGATAAGTTTATTAAGACAGTCAAACATCCTGCTCAGTTTTATTTGTTCATCGTTCTTTGGTAATAGTA
>JAFVWA010000196.1 GCA_017501885.1 Clostridia bacterium
CCCGGCAGTAAAAATAAAAAGTTAATCCCCGGCACCCACCCGGCGCCGTAGAACGGCGGAGACGTGCGGTGCTCTCAGGCCACTCTATTATACCTCTACGTCCCTTAAGTCAAGGATAAACGAAGCGAAGGATCGTCCTTGACGTAAGGTCCGATGCGAGGCGGCACGACGTTATCTTTCGTGCTCCAGCACGAGAGAAATACAATTTTTTGAGAGGTAAATATGCCAAATTGGTGTGGAACTGACATTATTTTTTATTCAAACAACAAAGAACAATTAAAAACTTTTTATGAAAAGTTTGATGAAATTTATAATGGAAAAGCTACTATTGAAAATGGATTTGGAAATGGTTGGTTAGGTGATTTTGTGAACACCTTGATTCCTGAAGAATACGAAAATATTCGTTGTAGAGGCTCCGTTGATTTTTATGAAGAAATTTATCACAAGACGGAAGATATTGATTATTTTAGAATATATACCCAAACCGCTTGGGCACCGATGTTGAAGATGTGGCGTCTAATTATAGAAAAATATTTTCCTTCAGTAAAAATAGCATATTGTGCTGAGGAATGTGGAATGGAAATATATGATAAATATGACGAAAGTGGATTGTTTTTAAGTGAGTATTACGCAACAATATCAGCATATGACGATGATGATGGAGAATACTACTCCGATTATTTTGATAGTAAAAAAGAATTAGTTGACTATCTAAATAAAACTTTTGGAGTTGATGTTGGCATTGAAATGAGTAATGAAAATATGGAAAACATTATAAAGAAAAACAATTGCTCGATAAGTATCAATATTTACGAATATGCGGATACTCCAACAGATATTTGGGATTAAAATTGTGCCAACTAGCACAATTTTTTTGCCCCCAATTAACCATTTAATTTTACTCAAACCCGGCAGTAAAAATAAAAAATTAATCCCCGGCACCCACCCGGCGCCGTAGAACGGCGGAGACGTGCGGTGCTCTCAGACCACTCTATTATACCTCTACGTCCCTTAAGTCAAGGATAAACAAAGCGAAGGATCGTCCTTGACGTAAGGTCCGATGCGAGGCGGCACGACGTTATCTTTCGTGCTCCGGCACGAGAGAAATACAATTTTTTGAGGTAATGTATGGGATTAGATATGTATTTATTGCGTAAAAACAAAAAAAGTGCAAATGTTTGTGAGGTTGGCTATTGGAGAAAAGCAAATTCAATTCATAGGTGGATAGTAGAGCATTGTACGGAAAATGGAAAAATTGAAGACTGTGAGGAAATACCTATTTCAAAAGATAGTATTTTACACTTAAAAGACGAGGCAATAACGGCATTAGTAGACTTTCAAAATGGAAATATTGATGGTGTAAAAGAAAAGTTTAGGCCGATGGCTGGTTTTTTCTTCGGTTCAATGGAATATGATGAATATTTTGCTGACGATTTAACAGATACGATATCTATTTGTGCTGATGTTTTGAAAAATACAAATTTTGAAGAAGAAGAGCTAATTTATTACGCTTGGTGGTAATAAAAGTGTAATAAAAGAAGAAAAGAGATGCGTCCCTTTATACGTATCTCTTTTCAAATAATTATGTTAACTATAGCTGTAATTGTATGATAACACCATATATTTTTTTTGTCAACATTTTTGCCCCCAATTAACCATTTAATTTTACTCGAACCCGGCAGTAAAAATAAAAAGTTAATCCCCGGCACCCACCCGGCGCCGTAGAACGGCGGAGACGTGCGGTGCTCTCAGAC
>JAFVWA010000197.1 GCA_017501885.1 Clostridia bacterium
TAAAAGATTACTTGCCATATTGCTTTGTGCACTCATGGCGATATCTGTAGTAGCTTGTGGTGGCGGTTCTGACAACGACGGCGATAATACCGGCAACGGCGGAACAAACCAAGACACACCTGCTAATCCAGATGATGGTGGAAACACTCCATCTAACCCAGACGACGGTGGAAACACTCCATCTAACCCAGATGACGGTGGGAACAACAACCCCGGTGGTGGCTCAGGCGATGTTGGAACGGATCCTGATACCCCTGTAGATCCAGACGATAATGTTGATCCCAACGCAGAACCTGTAGAAATCTACATTCAAGGTTATGAAGCGGGCGTTAACTTAAACTGGATTAGAACTCTTTCTGACGAATTTGCTCAAATCAATGCAAACAGATCATTCGTTCCAGGAACCCGTGGTGTTAAGTTCAAGATTGAAGGCGTTTCTTCAACCGACTCATCCTCAATGCAAAACGCAAACATTCACTTCTATGTAATGCATGGTAACTTTGGTGCAGATACTGCTCGTAACCTTGCAGCGCAAGAAAAAGTTGTTTCTATTGACGACGTTGTTAGCGTTCAAGACGATATTAGATATGACGAAAACGAAGAACCATACTTAGTATCTATCAGAGAAAAGGTTTTACCACGTTTCTACAATGAATCATTGTGCTATGGTGGTGAATCTTCAGACCAAAACATAGAAGCGTGGTATAAAGAAAAGTATAACCTTCCAGATACGTTTAAGTGGGGCACCTGCTATGGTCTTCCTTCTTATGGTATCACGACTGGTCTTTCTTTCGACGCATATAACTTCAACTATTATGGTTTATTCCTTGCAGATCCAGCATGGGTAGCAGCAAATCCTGACGGTGAAGGCACGTTATATAACACCTACACCTGTAAGTTCGGAACGGCTGTTTTCGTAAATGGTTCTGGCGAAGGTAACCTTTTAGAAGGTGCTGTTAAAGCTTGTGGTAACGACGGTTTATATAACACATGGGACGATGGTCAACCTACTTCTATGGTAGAACTTTTCATCCTTTGCGATTATATGAAGAACGTTCACCAAATCGCTCCATTATCTTCTTATGGTAAATCACATTCAAAACGTCAAGAAATGGTAAATAACCTTTGGTCATCACTCGGTGGTTTTGACGCTGCTCAATCAATGTTTACCTACACCTCAAACGGCAATGCTGTTAAAGTAGTAACTGGTTTTGAAAACACTTCAGCTTTTGACGGTGTATCTTACATCTCTAAGCCTGTAACTGAAGAGGTGGTAATTACCCCTGAAAACGGATATTTAGCATATCAAACAGAAGCAAGATACTATGGTATTTCATGGCTTCAAATTGCTTATGAAGAAGGTTGGTATTCAACCATCAGTGGCGACTCTAACATCTCTCACTTGGACTGTGAAGACAAGTTCATTCTTAACGGCTTAAACGGCAACCCATTACTCGGTATGTTAATCGAAGGTAACTACTGGTATAACGAAGCAAGAAAGAACGGTTCAGAAGACAGATTCCGTAACGCAGCACGTTACGACAGACCTGGCGTAACCGAACCTGACATCCAATGGATGGCATTACCTACTAAGGTAACCGGCACTGTAACTCCTAACGAAGATGGAATTGCAAACCCTGTTAACTTAGAACAAGGAACTTACGGTTCAGCTGCTCCTATCGTTATCAATGCTAAATACAAGAACGATGCAAACATTATTAAATTATTAAAAGAATTCATGGCTTATCTCCACACTGACGACGCATTGTCATTCTATTCTGGTGACCAAGGCGTTTACAGAAAGAGTATGGATTACGGCGTTAAACCTGAAGACCGTCAACGTCTTTCTGCATTCCAAAAGAGTTTCATGGATGCTTATGAAACCAGATGTGCAACCTTAGAGCCTGTTCAATATAGCGGATTGTTCCCAGGAAAGAGCATAACTTATGCAGATGGTCAAACCTACTATGCTTCATATCAAAATGGAGCACATGCTGCTTCAACCAACGCTAAGAAATTGTTCCAAGATCAATGGATATCTGCTGATCTTTGGGCAAGTGCTGATTACAGAGCAATTTGGTCAACGCTTTATTAATAATTACTAATCTAACTTATAAATCATTCCGTGGCTTTTTTGCCACGGAATGGTTAAATGCTTTTTTTGGTGAAAACAATGGAAAATTTAGTCAAAAAAACTAAAGGTTTAACAAGAACGCAGAACAGATTAATATTTTACTGTATAATGTTAATTTGGCCTGTTATTCAAACTAGCCTTTTCTATTTTTACGTTAACTTTAATACGTTCGCTCTCGCTTTCCAAGAAGTTGATTTTGGTGGTGCAACCCATGGTTTTACTCTCAACAACTTTAGCATTGCGTGGAACGAGCTTATCGTAGGGCAAATAACATACATACTCAACTCGTTGAAATTCTTCGCTATAGACTTCCCGATTGCGTTAGTTCTTGCCTTAACATTCTCATTCTATATTTATAAGAAATATCCAGGCGCTGGTTTATTTAAAACTATGTTATTTATGCCATCGCTTTTATCAGGACTCGTATTCTGTATTCTCTTTAAATATCTTTCTTCTTACGGATATCAAGAAATTAGATGTTTATTAGATAGTTTACCTGTTACGGCAACTAATCGTCAAGCTTATACACCTTTGCTTGAAGGTGTTGATACGGCGATGCCAACGGTTATTTTCTTTAATATTTGGATAAGTTTTGGTTCTAATATACTTTTGTATTCTGGTGCAATGAGTGGCATTGATGAATCAGTTGTAGAATCGTCTAAATTAGACGGTGCAAATCTCTTGCAAGAAATGTTCCACATTACCTTGCCTTTGATTTTCCCAACTATCATATCACTTGTAGTAGTAAGCTTAACGGGCGTATTTACTAACCAGCTCTCGCTCGTCTCGTTGTTCGGTGAAACATTCCCGAATGAAGATGTTAAGGAGCGAATTGTAACCGTTGGTTATAAGATGTTTATTTATGCTAAACACTTAACAACTGCTTCTCAAACTAATATGGATATGTTTGGATCAGGCTATTATGACGCTGGTGAACTTTCTGCATACGGTTTAGCTGTTTCCGTTGTAATCATTCCTATGGTTCTCGGTATTAGAAAACTTATGAAGAAATACGGACCAAGCACGGACTAAGGAGGAATGAAAAATGAGTAAGAAAAATAAAGTTAAAATTTCTCCCGGTGACGTAGCTTTTAAAACCATCATAATGGCAATATTAATCATATATGCAACGTCAATTTTATTATTAGTTTTTTGGGGTTTAATTAACTCATTTAAGGCAGATGAATTGTTTTATGAAAATGCTTTATCTTTCCCTAAATTACCGATAAGAATTTACGAATTAGAAAGTTATAACGAGGCTTGGGGACTTGGCAACTACGTAAGAATTTTTAAAGAGTTTACCTACCAAAAGTCAATCAGTTATTCTTCTATATTCTCTGACAAAGTTGTTTCAGAAGTAAACACAGGCTTCTTCGGAATGTTAGGAAACACCTTATACATGGCGCTTTTCTGTTCATTCGCTCAAGTTATAGTTTGTTATTCAACGGCATATCTTGCTGCTAAATATAAATTTAAGTTCAGCGGATTCATTTACGGCTTGGTTATTTCAATGATGAGTATTCCTGTTATTGGTAACCAACCTGCATTACTTGACTTGTTAATGAAACTTAATTTGTATTCTAACTACGTTGGTATCTTCTTTATGAAAGCAGCGTTTGGCGGTATGTATTTCTTGGTATTCTACGCATTCTTTGAAGGATTACCTGATTCATATACCGAAGCAGCTGAAATTGACGGAGCTTCTCAGTTCAGCATCTTCTTAAAAATCATTATCCCAATGGGTATGAAGATGATCGGAACGGTTACGCTTTTGTTATTCGTTGCTAACTGGAACGACTATTCAATGTCATTCATTTACATGCCTACTATTCCTACTCTTGCATACGGTATTTACGAACTTGCTCACATTGGCAACAAGCACGCAGGATTTACCGGTATCGTATATAAGATTGCAGGTTGCTTCTTGCTTATTATTCCAACACTTATTCTTTTCATCGCAGCAAAAGATAAGATTATGGGTAACATTTCAGCAGGCGGTCTTAAAGGCTAATAAAACAAAAATAAAACACTCTTTGCTTTGCAAAGGGTGTTTTTTTATATCATAAATAATAAAAAATTCAATTATAACGCGCTACGACAGAATGACTTAAAAATTTACTTGCTTTTAAGTCGTTTTATTTATATCAAGATATTGACCTGTTTTATGAAAAACCATACAAGTGCTGTTTGTTAAACACTCAAATATATTTTTTTATATTTTATATA
>JAFVWA010000198.1 GCA_017501885.1 Clostridia bacterium
TAAAAGATTACTTGCCATATTGCTTTGTGCACTCATGGCGATATCTGTAGTAGCTTGTGGTGGCGGTTCTGACAACGACGGCGATAATACCGGCAACGGCGGAACAAACCAAGACACACCTGCTAATCCAGATGATGGTGGCAACACTCCATCTAACCCAGACGACGGTGGAAACACTCCATCTAACCCAGACGACGGTGGGAACAACAACCCCGGTGGTGGCTCGGGCGACGATGGTACTGAACCTGATACCCCTGTAGTTCCAGACAATCCTGTTGATCCCAACGCAGAACCTGTGGAAATCGTAATTCAAGGTTATGAAGCGGGCGTTAACTTAAACTGGATTAGAACTCTTTCTGACGAATTTGCTCAAATCAACGCAAACAAATCATTCGTTCCAGGAACCCGTGGTGTTAAGTTCAAGATTGAAGGCGTATCTTCAACCGACACGTCGTCCATGCTCAGTGCAAACATTCATATGTATATAACGCACGGTAACTTCGGCGCAGATACAGGTAGAAGCCTTTCAGATCAAGAAAAGGTTGTTTCTCTTGACGATATCGTTAGCGTTCAAGACGATATTAGATATGACGAAAACGAAGAACCATACTTAATCTCTATCAGAGAAAAAATGATGCCTCGTTATTACAATAAAGGTATGTGTTCTGCAGAACTTTCTTCAGACCAAAAAGTAGAAGCGTGGTATAAGGAAAAACACAACCTTCCCGATAGCTTTAAGTGGAATACTTGTTATGCGCTTCCTTCATACACTATTGATACGGGCGTATCATACGATGCGTATAACTTTAACTACTACGGCTTATGGCTTGCAGATCCTGCATGGGTAGCAGCAAATCCTGATGGCGAGGGTTCATTATATAAGACCCATACTTGTAAGTATGGAACTGCTGTTTTTGTTGCTGGTTCTGGCGAAGGTAACCTTTTAGAAGGTGCTGTTAAGGCTTGCGGTAACGACGGTTTATATGATACTTGGGACGATGGTCAACCTACTTCAATGGTAGAACTTTTCATTCTTTGTGACTACATGAAGAACGAACACCAAATCTCTCCATTGTCCGCTTATGGTGCATCACATTCTAAACGTCAAGAAATGATTCGTAACCTTTGGATATCTCTCGGTGGATATGATACTTATCAATCAAGTTACAACTACAATTCACGTGGTAACAAGGTAAGCGTAATAAAGAGTTTCTCTAACACCCCAGCATTTGAAGGTATTTCTTACATTTCTAAGCCTGTAACTGAAGAGGTGGTAATTACCCCTGAAAACGGTTATTTAGCATATCAAGCAGAAGCAAGATACTATGGTATTGCATGGCTTCAAATTGCTTATGAAGAAGGATGGTATTCTGGTATTTCAGGCGACTCGAACATCTCTCACTTAGACTGTGAAGACAAGTTCATTCTTAACGGTTTAAACGGCAACCCAGCACTCGGCATGTTAATCGAAGGTAACTACTGGTATAACGAAGCAAGAAAGAACGGTTCAGAAGACAGATTCCGTAACGCAGCACGTTACGACAGACCTGGCGTAACCGAACCTGATATCAGATGGATGAGTTTACCAACTCAAGTAACCGGCACGGTAACTCCTAACGAAGACGGCGTTGCTAATCCATACGCTGCATATAGTGGTGGTGCTGCTCCTATCGTTATCAATGCTAAATACAAGAACGATGCAAACATTATCAAATTATTAAAAGAATTCATGGCTTATATCCACACTGACGATGCATTGTCTTTCTATACTGGTGACCAAGGCGTTTATAGAGGCGCTATGGATTACCAAGTAAAACCAGAAGATGCTCAACGTCTTTCAGCATTCCAAAAGAGTTATATGGAAGCATATGGAACGAGATGTGCTACTTTCGAAACGGCTTCTACTTCCGGATTATATCCTTCTAAGTTCTTAGAATACGTAACCGGTCAAGAAAGATGGGCTTCTTACGAAAACCAAGCAAGTGGCAAGGGCAATGCAAAATACATTGTTCAAAACGCATGGATAAGCGCTGATACTTGGGCAAGTGCTCCTTATCAAGCCCTTTGGTCAACGATTTATTAAAAATTAAAAGTTTATTGCTAATCCCACAAATTATGAATAAACTTTAATAAAACAACCGAGCCGTGAAATATCACGGCTCGGTTGCTTTTAAATTAAAATCAACTGATAAATTCTTTAATTTTTTGTACTAACTCGGCTGTATTGCCGTCATTTTGTATAATCTGATAACTGCTTAAATCTGCATTGTCGTAATCAAACTGCGATTGAATTCTTTCTAAAACTTGTTTTCTCGATAGTTTTGAACGCTCCATAACGCTTTGTATCCTATCTTCTAAATTTCTTTTTACGACAAACACCTTATCAAACTCGTTTTGGGCGTTGCACTCGAAAAGTAGTGGAACTTCAACAAACACTTGTCCGTCAAGTTTTTTTGCTTTCTTTAAGGTCTCTTTTAAGATAATGGGCGTTAAAAAGTCGGTTAACTCTTTAAGTTTTGCCTTGTCTGAAAAGACTGTTTTAGCAATTTCCTTTTTGTTTACGTGCGGTATAATCTTTCCGCTTTTAGCCGAAGGGAACATTTTTGCTAAACGGCGTCTAACAAACAGTTTTTTATAAACTTCATCGGTAACTAAATCGCAAGAAAGAGTTTGCTTTCCGTTTTCTTTGAGTGTTTTAAGCACAAGTGATTTTCCACTACCTATTCCACCCGTTATGGCAATTAAATTATTTTTTTTCATTGTTATCCTATTTTGCGTCAAACCAACTTTTTCCCTTGCCAACCGAAACGGTAAGTGGCACGTCAAGTTGTAAAACGTTTTGCATTTGTTCAACTAAAATATTTTCAACTTTTTCAGCTTCTTCTTTTACCGCGTCGATAATAAGTTCGTCATGCACGGTGAGAATAAGCATAGATTTAAGGTTTTGTTTTTTTAATTCTTTGGCAACCCCAAGCATTGCAAGTTTTATAATGTCCGCGCTACTGCCTTGTAAGGGCATGTTCATGGCAACGCGTTCCCCAAATGAACGAAGCGCAAAGTTAGGGGAGTTTATTTCCCTAATGTATCTACGTCTATTTAGAACGGTCTTTGCGTAGCCATGCTCTTTGGCAAAAGCAACGTTTTTATCCATATAGTTTTTAACTTCGGGGTATTCTTCAAAATACGCGTTTATATATCTTCTTGCTTCCCCTGCGGAAGTTTTAATGTTTTTGGCTAAACCGTATTCACTCATTCCATATATGATACCGAAGTTAACCGCCTTAGCGCTACTTCTCATGACAGGGGTAACCTTGTCCACGGCCACTTTAAACACCTTACTTGCGGTAGACGAGTGAACGTCTTCCCCCTTGTTAAATGCTTCTATAAGTCCCTTAGCGCCCGAGAAAGCAGCGAGTAAGCGCAATTCTATCTGAGAGTAGTCTGCGCCGATTAGCACGCCGTCAGGGTGGCGAGAAACGAAGAACTTTCTGAGTTCTCTACCAAGGTCGTCTCTAACGGGTATATTTTGAAGGTTAGGCTCTTTGCTTGACAGTCTGCCCGTAGCCGTTACCGTTTGATTAAAGGACGTGTGTATAAGCCCCGTGTTCTTTTCAATAAGCGGTTTGAACCCTTCTATATAAGTGGAATAAATCTTTTGTAGTTTGCGATAGCGCAAGATAGCGGGGATTATTGGATGGTCGGAGTCGAGATTTTCTAAAACTTCGGCACTCGTCGAGTATCCTGTCTTGGTCTTTTTGCCTTTGCCTACCTTTAACTTGTCAAAAAGCACTTCGCCAAGTTGTTTGGTGGAGTTTACGTTAAGGTCGGGTTCTCCTGCAAGAGCCTTAATGTCGCGCTCTAACTCGCCCAGTTCCCCCTTAAAGGTTTCTCCCGCCATAGAAAGGGCGGTTGCGTCTACCTTAAAGCCTGCGCGTTCCATATCAAATAAAACGTCCGAAAGGGGAAGTTCTACGTCGTAGTATAAACTTTCCATTTGTTCTTCTTTAAGAGTCTTTTTAAGAGAAAGGTAAATCTTGTAAAGGGAGTAAGCGGGGGAGTTTTCTTCTCCAAACTCAATTAAAACTTCTGAAAGGCTTTCTTCCTTGCCACCAAAGTCGGCAAGGTATTTTATTAGCGACACGTCTTCAACCTTGCAAGAAAGGGTTATGCTAAGCGCGTTGTGTATAAGATGATTAAGCTCTTTCTTATTAAAGGTTATAAGCGTCGCTTTGCCTATAAATATAGGTTTAAGAGCAGTCAAAATTTCGCCAAGGTTAAAGCCGACGTCTAAAAGTGTCGCTTTAACAGGCATTATATATTCGGCGTTATCTAAATATACGCAAATCCTTTGATTTTCAATTGCAAGAGTAATTTCCTTTGCAAGGGTAAAATCGGGCAAGGTTTTTAAGTCGTCAACAATTACTACGATTGCAGTTTTTAACTCCGCTTGCTCTTGCGCGGGAGAAGGTGTTGTTGCGCTTTCTTCAAAAAGGGTGGCGCGTGTTACTAACGACTTAAATTCTAACTCAGCAAACTTTTCTTTTACCTTTTGAGAGAAAGGGAAAGAGATTTTCATATCGTTTAAGTCAGTCGTTATATCTACGTTAACGTCAATGGTTGCAAGAGTCTTAGAAAGCATTGCGCTCTCTTTACCCATTTCTACTTTTTCCTTTAACTTGCCTTTAAGCTCTAAGGTGTGTTCGTAAAGGTTTTGCACAGACGAATACGTTTGAAGAAGAGTTATAGCCGTCTTTTCGCCAACGCCGGGGATTCCGGGGATATTGTCGGAAGAATCGCCCATAAGCGCTTTAAGTTCTATTATTTGCCAAGGCTCAATGCCCGTTTTTTCAGCAAAGTTTTTGTGGTTGTAAACGTCTATGTCTGTCAGTCCACGACGGGTAAAATGCACTTCGGTCTGCTCGTCAACGAGTTGGAAAGAGTCTTTGTCCCCCGTTATAATTATTGTTTTAACGTCAGTAGCCTTTGCTATCGTTCCAATAATATCGTCGGCTTCGGAGCCGGGTTTTTCTAAAACGCAAACGCCCATTAAACGAAGCACGTCTTTGAGTAAGTCGATTTGTGGACGAAGTTCTTCGGGCATAGGCTTTCTCGTGCCTTTATATTCAGCGTAAATCTTGTGGCGGAAAGTGGGCGCTTTAAGGTCGAACGCCACCGCAACGTAAGTGGGCTTTTCGTCGGAAAGCATTTTGGTAAACATGTTCATAAACCCGTAAACGGCGTTGGTAAAAATACCCCCTTTCGTAGTGAGAAGTGGCATAGCGTAAAACGCACGGTTTATTAAACTGTTGCCATCAATAAGAACTAATTTTTCCATAAAAACCCTTTAATTGCTTGCACAAATAAAAAAATTATGCTATTATCATATAGCACGAAGGACGTGCACAAGTATTATCTACTATATTTTAACAAAAAAAACGTCCGAATGCAACAAACTTTTAATAAAAAGCCGCTGTGGTGAAACTGGCAGACGCGCTGGACTCAAAATCCAGTGGGCTAATACCCCGTGTCGGTTCGAGTCCGACCAGCGGCACCACTAAAAAACTAAATCGAACCCGATTTAGTTTTTTTTATTTATATTTTTTCAACAATAGTTTTTGCATCTTTATATATTGAATTTGAAGGCACAACACCTCTAACAGACGAAAGTGGATAAATATTTGTGTGTGTTCCAATAACTGTACCTGGATTTAAAACACTTCCGCAACCCACGTCTGCATAATCTCCAACAAATGCACCAATTTTCCTTAAATCTGTTTGAATTGGAATGTCGGCGTGAATAACAATATTTTTTTTATCTGCTTTTAAATTTGAACAAATTGAACCAGCACCCATATGAGCATAATTACCCAAAATTGAGTCACCAACATAATTGTAATGCGGAACTTGCACATTATTAAGCAAAATGCTATTTTTTATTTCACTTGAATTTCCAATCACACAATTTTGGCCAACAATAACATTTCCTCTAATGTAGGCGCCCGGTCTAATTTCACACCCATCACCAATGATTGCAGGAGGGTCTATGGTTGCAGTTTGAGCAATTTTAACATTTTTTCCAACAAAAACACCATCTTTAAGTTCAAAAAATCCCGGTGCTCCATTTTTTTGAAAATTGTAAATAAAATCTTTAATATTTGGCAAAATCGACCAAGGAAACTCTTCATTAAACAATTCCTTTAAATATTCAATTTCACAATTAAACAAATCCTTTGTTTTAATATTATTCACTTTGATAACCTCTTTCAACAATAACAGTTTTTAATTTTTCCGCATATTCCTTACATATATTTGAATTTTTGTATTCAACCATAATCCTAACAACTGGCTCTGTTCCGCTTGCTCTTAATAAAATTTTACCATCTTTACCAATCCTTTCTTCAAGTTCTTTAAAAGTGTTTTTTACGACTACATCATTTAAAACTTCTTTTTTGCTAGCAACTTTAACATTAATAGTATGCTGAGGTAATAAAACCATTTCTTCATGCAGTTTAGATAACGGTAATTTTGTGTCACAAATTTCTTCTGTTATCATAATTGCGGAAAGCAATCCATCACCTGTTGTGGCATATTTTTTTAAAATAATATGACCAGACTCTTCTCCTCCTAAACTATAATCATTTGCTTGCATTCTTTCATAAACATATCTATCTCCAACAGTTGTTTGTTCATGTTTAATTCCTAATTTTTCCAAATTTTGAATTAACGCTGTGTTTGACATAATTGTTGACACAACAGTATTTTGATTTAACATTCCTCTACTTTTTAATCTTTTTGCAAGGATAAGCAACATCTTATCACCATTGACAACATCGCCATTTTCATCAACAGCGAAACATCTATCGCAATCACCATCAAAAGCAAATCCAAAATCTAAATGTTTTTCTCTGACTAATTTTTGTAAATTTTCAATATGCGTTGAACCACAATTTTCATTTATATTTAATCCATTTGGTTCAACACCTGTAGTTTCAACATGAGCACCCAAAGCACTAAAAACAGCCTTAGCAATCATCCAAGAAGAACCATTTGCGCAATCCAAACCAATTCTATAATTTTTATACGAATGAGATGCCAGAGAAATTAAGTAAGCAATATATCTATTTCTTCCAGAAAAATGGTCAACTATGCACCCTATTTTGTCCTTAACTGCAAAAGGGATATCTCCTTCTGCAAATCCTAATAATCTCGTATTTCCATCTAAATATGCTTCAATTAAAGAAGTTGTTTGGTCGTCTAATTTTTCACCATACTTATTAATGATTTTAATTCCATTATCATAGTATGGGTTGTGCGAAGCAGTAATCATAATTCCACAATCAAACTCTTCCGAACGAGTTATATATGAAACACTTGGAGTTGTTGTTACGTGCAACATATAAACGTCTGCGCCTGAAGAACTTAAACCTGCAGCAATAGAATATTCTAACATATAACTCGAACGCCTTGTGTCTTTTCCTATTACAACTCGTGGCTTAATTCCAGTTTTACCGTTTTCGCCTAAAAGTTTAGAATAATACCAACCTAAAAATCTACCTACTTTGTAAGCCTGTGTTGAGTTTAAACCGATATTTGATTCACCTCTAAATCCATCCGTTCCGAAATATTTATTCCTAACTGTTGAACAACAAACTTTTAATTCAACATTATCTCTTAAGAGTTCATCAGCAGAAATACCAAACAATTCACAGATTTTTAATGCTTTATCAATTTGCGGTAAACTCTGGTCCATCTCCCACTTAGAAACAGATTGTCTTGAAATATTAAGTTTATCAGCAAGTTCTTCTTGAGATATATTTTGAGAATTTCTCAATTTCGTAATTTTTTCACCTAATGTCATTTTTATTTTTTCCTTTTAAAATTTATGTTTTATTCAACAGTAACACTTTTTGCTAAATTTTTAGGTTTATCTGGATTAAACCCTCTTTCAACACTAGTTAAATAACTAAGCATTTGAAAGGAAATTGTTTTAGGATTTTTTGCATTGATTATAGCCAAAGCAAAACTACCAGTTAATTTATTACACACATTCCGCCTATACTCCAACAATTTTAAACTTTCTATTAAATTTTTTTCAACTTCTCTATTACCTATATAAGCAGCTATACCACACATTTTTCTCTCTTTATACCATCGACAATTATAACAAATCAAAAATATTATAACCACCTATTTCAGTTTGAACTTTAAGCAACCATCAGTTGCAAATAAAACAGTATATATTGAAACTGATTTATTATATTACCATTTTTTATTAATATTTGCAAAAAAATGTTTACAAGTTTGTGTTTGTTTCTGAAATGTTATAAATTTTAAACATTATAAAATATGATATGTTTTTCCTGTAAACTATGTCAAAAAATAATAAAAGATTCATCTTTGTATAAAATCAAATTGTTTCAAAATAACATACGTTAAAATTTTAATTTCATAAAAAACCAAAGATGGTTCGATTTATTTAATACTCGGTGCACCACGTCAAAGCAAGACCTAAGGTCTTGCTTTTTGCTTTGCAAAAAAGCAAAGACTTGCCAGCCTGCTTTGCCTTTTTCGCAAAAATTTCTTTGACAATTTTTGCGAGAGTTTATATGTGTTTAATCATAAAACAAAAGAGAGTGGATGTAACCGACTCTCTTTTGTTTGTATTGTGTTTTTATTTTTAAACGCGAGATATTGCAAAAGCTTCGCTCATTGAAATTGCCTTTTCGCGAAAAAAACAACTTAATTGCTTAAAGTGTGATCTATACTTGTTTACACTTTGAGTCTCGCTTTGAGCGAGCTTGATGTAATTAACGTATTTTCCATCGCATTGTTTAATGATGTTTTGATTGAATTCCTTAACGTATTCGCTTTCGCCATTAAGGCAAATTAAAAATAATTGAACGTCGGGAATTGCTCTACGTATATTCCTTATTAAGGAGTTGTAGTCTTGAATAGCGGTCGGCGAGTTTTGATCTTCTTCACCCAAACTTAAAAAGACTTTTTTGGGGTTGATGTCAACTACGCACTCTTTGTAAATTTGCATTGCTTCTTGAATGGTCAGTCCTTCAAAACTTCTATTGTAAACGGCGTGTTCTATTTGGCTTTTATTTATTAGTTCGTATAATGGGAAGTTTGCCATATAGGTAGAACCTAATATAACGATCTCTTTTTTTAAAGAAAATTCATTTAACTGCTTAATTGCTTCAATTTGCTTTTCAATGTTTTGTTTCATGACTCTTTCTCCTATAAATATTTTTTTGTTTCGTTTTTCTTATATTTGAAAAATAAAAGCAAGTCTAAACTCACCACTAATAGATTAAAACAATAAATAATCAATACGTATGTAAGTTGTTTGTTAATAATCTTTCCGATGATTCCCGAAACGTAGCCGATAATTATGGCTATGATAAAAAACACACTTTTTCCATGGGTTGATTTTGTCTTAACGCTTTTATACACGGATATTGGCCAAGAAAGCCCAAAGCACAAAAGCATTATGAATTCAAATATTTGCATAAGCATTCTCCTTGTTTTTTCCCATTATACGCTTGACAAAAGCATTGTGTAAAATATATAATTTCTATAGTATTGATAGGTTTAGCCTATTAAGGAGACGGCTGTGGATATTCAAAAGTTAAGATATTTTTACATAACGGCGCAACTTGAACATTTGACGCGTGCATCTGAAATTTTGCACATTTCTCAACCTTCTTTGACTCAAGCTATTCAGTCGTTAGAGTTTGAGTTGGGTGTTAGTTTGTTTGAGAGAAAGGGAAGAAAAATTTTCCTAACGCAAATAGGGAAGGCGCTTAAAAATCGTTTGGAGGAACTTTTGCCTAAATTTGACAGTCTTCCAAAAGAGATAGAACAGCTTAAAACGAGTGCTACTAATTCGGTAAAACTGAACATTTTAGCGGCGTCTTCTTTTGTTATAAACGCCATTATGCTTTATAGAAGTAAAAACCCAAACGTTACTTTCGATTTTGAACAAAATCAAGCGGAAAGTGATTGTGACATTCGTATAACTACTAACGGCATTGAAAACAATACTTCTAATTATTTTAAAAGATGTATTAAAGAAGAAAAAATCTATATAGCCGTTCCCAAAAACTCTAAGTATGCAGATTGTGAGAGTATAAGTTTAGAAGATATTAAAGAAGAAAGTTTTATTATGCTTTCAAACACGCGTTTGTTCGGTAATATTTGCAATAAATTTTGTGCAATTGCAGGCTTTTCACCTAAAATTATTTTCGAATCCGATTCGCCTACCGCCGTTCAAAACGTAATTAGTATGGGCGCAGGCGTTGCTTTTTGGCCAGAGTATTCTTGGGGTAAAGTAAATAACAAAAAAATTACTTTGGTGCCTATTTCTTTTCCCGTTTGTCAAAGAGACTTGATTTTTGAACTGCACGAGCGTTTGCCAAAATCAAAATACGCAGAAGATTTTTATAATTATCTGCTCAAAAAAATATAAACGAAAAACGGCAAGTAAAAACTTGCCGTTTTGTTTTGTAAAACTTATTTATTCAACAAAATCGTCTATCGTTAGCAGTAGGGGGTAGTCCTTAACGGGCAGGGAGTTTATTTTTAGGCTTCCGTCTTCGCATTTTTCAATAAATTTTTCTGAAATTGCAAAAATTTCACCAGTAAGTAAATCAACTATTTTAAGGTTGGTATACGTTGGGGGCAAAATAATGGACACTATGCTTTCAAATTCAGTCGTTAAAACGTTGGTTGGCTTCCAGTAGGCAAGCGCCTTGCTCTTGTTCGGGCGAGAAAAACCAACAGTTAAAAGTGCATCGTATTCTTCGGTCATTTGATTGGGGAACATAGAAAATTCTTCCCAATGAAATACCGCAGGCAAATTTTTAACGGTTGCGTCTGAAAGTGTAGAACATATATTTTGATAGGCGTAAAAAGAAGGCTTAAAGTCGTATTCCCCTATAGAAAAACCATCGTCGTCAAACTGGGCGCGTAAAACTCCAAAATGCCCGTAATCTAAATAAGAACCTTTATCTCCCACCTTGCCGTTTAACGCTTCAATCATATCCACGGCAGTAAACCAAGAAACGAACTCCACGCCGTTTTTAAGTTCGGTCAAAACCCTTCTAAGTAAAAGTTTTGCTTGCTTTTTCTCCGTCCAATTGCCATACATTAGCGCGCCGAACCCATCGCTTCTAGAAGGGCAACCTGTTTCGCCTTGTATCAGTTTGATATTGGGATTATACTCGTTTGCAACGGCGCGGATAGCGTTTGCCGTTTCGGTGGTGCGAGTTTCCTTTTCGCAGTAATCGTGGAAGGTAACGGCGTCTATATGCTTTGCCATACCCGTCTCAAAAGCGTCTATAAGCCAGCCGAGATGTTCTCTGCCGGCAAACGAGCAACCGAAAATCTTTGCGTTTGGAATAACTGATTTTATTGTTTTAGAAGTTTCTATTGCAAAATTGCCGTATTCCGTTCCGCTTATTCCGTGCTTCCAACAATGCGCGCCATCAGGCTCGTTCCACACTTCAAACTCGCTAATTCTATCCTTAAAATGATTGGCAAAAGCCGTGCAGTAGTTTTTCCAAGCAAGTTTTTCTTGGTCGGTTTTTACGGGCGGACAACCAACCGCTCCAAAAACTTGTTTAGCCATATCGGTATATAGGGGGTTGCCGTAACACATAGTTACCCAAGGTTTTAGCCCGCGAGAAATAAGGTTATCGACTATTTGGTCTAACCAAGAAAAGTCGTAAACTCCCTTTTTTGTTTCCGTTCTCATCCAACCTGATTGCAGTCTAACGCGTTTTGCTCCTAAAAGAGCAAGTTTATCGTAGGTTCGGTTTGGGGCGAAAACCTTTCTGTCTAACTTTTCTAAGCCTATGCTAAAGGGAGAATTTTGAATTTCCAAAGAGCATTTAGGCTTGATTTTTCCTACTAATTTAAAACGATTCATAATAATCTCCTTTTTTTCATTATACCGCGCCCACTATTTTAGGTATATAACTATCTAAACAATATTTTTAATTATTTTACGATATTTTTAATTATTTTACGATTATAATTGAAAATTTTTTGAAAATATTATACAATTTAAATATAATGAAAATGGTTTGATTATAAAGGTCAAACTTTTCAACATTCGTGATTTTTCTCAAAGCAAAATAAAGCAAGTTTAGATTTTTTCATTATTTTGGAGTGTGGCATGGTTAAAAAAACATCTTCATTTATTAAAAACGGTTTAGAAAACCAAGTGTGGACACTTACTAATAAAAACGGTTGTTCCATGCAAATGACCAATTATGGAGCAAGGATAATTTCGCTTATCGTTCCCGATAAAAACGGCAACCTTTCGGACGTTATTGTGGGCGCAAAAAACCCCGCCGATTATTATGATATACGGGACTATTTTGGAGCGACTGTTGGTAGGTGTTGTAACCGTATTGAAGACGGAAAATTTACCTTAAACGGCACCCCTTATCAAGTAGAAATAAACCAAAATGGAAACTGCTTGCACGGTGGAAAAACCGCGTCTTTCGACAGGGCTATATGGCAAGCTAGAGCGATAGGAGAAACCTTGCGATTTACACTGTTTTCAGAAGACGGCGCAAGCGGTTTTCCAGGCAATATGAAAGTGACGGCAGACTACACGCTTACAGACGAAAATAGCGTGGTTTTTGAAGTGACTGCAACAAGCGATAAAGACACGCTTTGTAACCTTACTCAACACTCCTTTTTTAACATAGGCGACGACCAGACGGTGCTTGACCAATTACTAACGATTGACGCCGACAAAATAACGCCTGTAGACGAAAGACTTCTTTGCCACGGCGACTTCTTAAACGTGGACAATACCCCCTTTGATTTTAGAACGCCAAAAAGGGTAGGACAAGATATTTTTAGCAACCACCCCATTACCAGTAGAAGTCGGGGATACGATATAAATTTTTGCATAAATAGAAAGAGCGAAAGGGATTTGGAGCATTGCGCCACGCTTTTCGACCAAAAGAGTGGCCGAGTTTTAGAGTGCTGGACAACTCTGCCGGGACTACAAATTTATACCACGAACGGAGATAAAGTTTTTGAAACGTTTGAAGGCAAAAAGCCTTACGTGAAGCATTGTGCCATTTGTTTAGAAACGCAATTTTTCCCAAATTCGCCAAACTGCCCAAACTACCCGAGCGTAGTTTTAAAGAAAGGGGAAGTCTTCCACCACAAAACCATTTATAAATTTTTAGTTAAATAAAAAGCAGGGGGATTTTTTCTCCCTGCTTTAATATTGTCAAAAATTTTCATAAACTAATGACAAAACTATAGTTTTGTGTTACAATGAAAAAAATTCTTGAAGTTTCGCAATCAAGAATAAAAGGAGGGGAAACTGATTAAATGTCAACAGACAGTTCATTAAAAAATAAAACAGTTTCGAGTTTGCTTTGGAAATTTGGGGAAAGGATTTCTGCACAATTGGTATCAATGATAGTTTCAATTGTGTTAGCAAGATTGTTAACTCCTGATGATTATGGTGTTGTTGGTATAATAGCGATTTTTTTCGCTTTTGCGAACGTGCTTATTTCGGGCGGGTTTAACGCCGCACTTATTCAGAAGAAGGATGCTAATATAGAGGACTACTCAAACGTATTATTCATAAGTTTAATTAGTTCTACGATAGTTTATCTTATTTTGTTTTTTTGCGCCCCCTATTTGGCGCACATTTATGACAAAGAGATTTTGGTTCCCGTTATTAGAGTCATGGGGATTACGCTATTTATTAGCGCTTTTAAGTCTGTTTTATGTGCATATATATCTAGTCGTTTGCAATTTAAAAAGTTTTTCTTGTCCACGATTGTCGGAACGATAATTTCTGCTGTTGTTGGCATAGTTATGGCGGCTAAAGGATATGGGTGCTGGGCATTAGTTGGACAACAAATGACGAATGTGCTAATTGACACATTAGTCTTGTATTTTTCAACAAGGGTAAGGTTTGTTTTTAAATTTACCCCTAGGAAAGCGAAAGGCTTATTTAGATATGGTTGGAAAATTTTAGTTGCTTCAGAGATAAGTGTGTTGTATGAAGAAATAAATCCACTAATTATAGGTGTAAAGTTTTCAGCTGCGAATCTTGCTTTTTATGCTAAAGGAAAGAGTTTTCCAAATTTAATAAATGCATCGTTAGCTGATTCACTATCCGCGGTGCTTTTCCCTGTTATGGCAAAAATTCAAGATGACAAAGAAGCTGTTTTAAGATGTACACGAAATTATATGCGACTTACATCGTTTGTGATTTTTCCTGCAATGATTGGTTTTTTGGCTATTGCTGAAAACTTTGTTTTAATTCTTTTAACTGAAAAATGGTTGCCAACAACAATCTACATTCAAATGTTTTGCATAGTTTACATGTTTAATATTATTCAAGTAGGAAATCTTCAGGTTATAAGAGCTATTGGGAGAAGCGATATTATTTTAAAACTGGAAATTATTAAAAAGTCATTATATTCGATAGTTATTTTACTGTTTGTTTTTTTAACTAATGATCCTGTTTATCTAGGGCTTGCTTGCATAGTTAATACGGGACTTGCAACAGTTATTAATACTTATCCAAACAAAAAGTTAATAGGATACAAATATTCCATGCAATTAAGCGACTTGATTTGGAATTTTCTTACAGCAATAGCTATGGGAGCTGTAGTCTGGGCTATTGGGCTACTCGGTATTAATCTATATCTCTTATTAATCTTACAAGTTTTTACAGGTGTTATTGTATATACTTTGTTGAGCCTTATAACAAAGAATCCTGCAATGAAATATTTTATTTCTACGATTAAATCTTTCTTTGCAAAGAGAAGGAGGGCGGACGCTTGTTAAAAATAAAAAGGATTTTAAAGAGATTTTTAATTAGTTTGTTGCCAATAAGAAAAATTATCATAATGGAAAGCGTTCCTGATTTTTCAGATAATACTAAAGCAGTATATGATGAATTCATTAGAAGAGGCGTTAATAAGAAATATAAAATTATTTGGATGGTCGGACAAGCGTTTAATAATAACGTATCAGAAAAGAACGTAAAGTTTTTAAATATACAGTCAAAACGAAATCGTTTAAAAGAGCGTTATTATAATTTGGTTGCAAAATGTTTAATTTCTTGCAACAGATTTTTAGTATCAAAGCGAAAACAACAATTTTCAATGTTTTTAGCGCATGGGACAACTCTTAAGTCTATAAGGAATTATTATAATATTCCTGCTACGATAAATGCGTGTTTGGCGGCTGGGAATGGTGTAAAAGAGTTAGATGCATACGAATTTAATTACAACATAGAAAAGATTGTTGCACTTGGTTTTCCTAGAAATGACGTATTGTGTAAAGAAGAGAATAAGTCGAGAATTCTGTTCGGTGGAGTTTACGATAAGGTTGTAGCGTGGTATCCAACTTTTAGACAACATAAGAGTGGCTTAAAAACTGCTTCAAGTAAATCGTTGCCGATTATAGATAATATAAAAAGTGCGATGCGTTTAAATGACGTTGCAAAACAAAAAAACATATTATTGGTTTTAAAACCACATTTTGCGCAAGACGTTTCTTATATAAAGGACTTAAACTTAAGCAACTTAAAGTTGATAGACGATGATTTTTTTGTAAGGAATGAAATCAGTTCTTATGAATTTATTAGCGCATGTGCTGCCCTTATTTCAGATTATTCTTCAATATACTTTGATTACATTCTGTGTGATAAGCCCGTTGCTGTTATTTGGGAAGATATAGATGAGTATAAAAAGAATCCTGGTCTTATCGATAATTATGAATATTACTTAAAGGGTGCTGAAAAAATATATACACTTTCAGATTTTTGTCAATTTCTTGAAAGAGTTTCTAATGGAGAAGATATTTTAAGTGCAGAAAGAAAGGAGATAAGAGATAAGACGAACTATTCTACAGATGGTAAAAACTCGGAGAGGGTGGTCGATTATATTTTATCTCAAATAAATTATAGGTAAATATGTTAATATTTCTAATTGTTTTATTAGTGCTCTCTTTGTGGAAAGTTAAGTTTTCATCTTTTCACGAAGACTACATGGGAAAAGGCCAAACGGGGGCAATAAAGGGTTTCTTTGCCATAATTGTTTTATTCTCACACGTTAGGGGTTACATAACGTTAACAGATTCTTTTTTGGATGTTTCTTTTGTTTACGTGATAAATCGTATAGGGCAATTGATGGTAACCATGTTTTTCTTTTATTCGGGTTTTGGTGTTTTTAAGTCCTACAAAGAAAAACAAAATTATGCAAAAGGGTTTTTTAAAAACAGATTTCTAAAAACGATTCTTCACTTTGATATAGCTGTTTTATGCTATTTAGTGTTATCTTTAATAATAGGGGTAACTTATGAAACTAAAGATTATGTTTTTGCTTGGATAGGATGGACTTCTTTAGGCAATTCTAACTGGTTTATATTTATCACGCTTTTATTATACTTAATAACTTATCTATCTTTTTTGACTTTCGAGCGTAGCAAAAGAAAAGAACTGTTAGTTTTAATATTCATCTCTATTTTGTCGTGTGCTAGTTGGCTCGCATTGTTTTTTGCAGGTAAAGAAAATTATTGGTTCAACACTTTTTTGTGTTATCCTTTTGGTATGTGGTTCGCTTACTTTGAAAAAAGAATAAATGACTTGTTGAAAGAGAAAAAAGCTGTTCACTATCTGATTATAGTTTTTTCAGTTGTCTCTTTTACCTTGGCTTATTTGTTCCTAGCCCGGATAGTTCAACGAGATGCGGCACATAGTGTGGTAAGCGTATTATTTTGCCTTATGCTAGCATGTCTTATGACGAAGATAAAAATCGATAACCCAATTCTTCGCTGGTTGGGAAAATACAGTTTTTTAATATATATTTTACAAAGACTTCCTATGATAGTTCTGTTTGCGATAGGGCTTTCAAATAGCGTATTATTCGTTTGTGCAAGTACTCTTATAACTATTTGCATTTCGTTCCTGTTAAATATGCTATTTGAAAGAATAGACAAAACACTATTCAACAAGAAAAAAATAAATTAAAATGTTTATAAGGAGACATAGATGTATAGCTTTATTTTATTGTCTGCAGGAAAGGGACTAAGGTTTGGTAGAGATATTCCTAAGCAATATCTTTTATTGGCTGGGAAACCAATGATTGTTCACACCTTAGAAAGAGCGGATAGAATCGATAGGGTAAAAGAAATAATAGTTGTGTGTGAAAAAGAATTTATTTCGCTTATAAAAAGTTACGTAGACGATTATAGAATTTGCAAAAAGATTGTTTTCGTTGAAGGTGGAAAAACTAGACAAGAATCGGTATATAACGCTTTGCGGGAGGCTTCTTTCGACAACGTTATCGTTCAGGAGGCGGCAAGACCTTTGGTAACTGTTTCCGATTTTAATAAGCTAATACAATGTCCACACTTAAACGTGTCCTACACCTATCAAATACCGTATACCGTTTTAAAAAAGAACTCAAACAACAATATTTCAGGCGTGCTTGAAAGAAATGAACTTGTTAACATACAATTGCCACAAAAGTTTAGCAAGGATGATTTGTTGTATGCTCATGACCAAGCATTGAAAGAAGGGAAGACTTTTACTGAAGATGCAAGCATGGTATATAGTTATTGTGAAACGCCAGTGTTTTGCTTGCAAGGCACGCCTTATAATGTAAAGATAACCGAATACGTGGACCTTTTGTATGGAGAAATGTTATTAAAGGAAGAATTTGTTAAGGAGTCTAACTAATGGCTACTTGTATAATAACGGGCGCAAGTGCTGGTATAGGGCGTGCGGCGGCAATAGAAGTATCGAAATTAGAAGAGTTTGACAATATAGTCTTAATTAGTAGAAGAGAAGATTTGTTGATTCAAACAAAGTCTATGATGAGAGATAGTTGCAACATTGAAACGGTTGTGCTTGACGTTGGTGAAATTGATAAAATTCCAACGGTTATATCTGGTATTTATAAAAACTATGGGTCAATTGACTGTTTGTTGAATATTGCCGGATATACCGACCCCAAGTTCTTGTTTGAAACAACAGACGATAATTTGCGCAAAACTTTTGGTGTAAACGTTTTTGCTCCTTACGTGCTGTGTAGAGAATGCGCTAAATATATGAAAGGGAACAACGGCACGTCTAAAATTATAAATATAGCCTCTACTGCGGGTTCTACGGCAAGGCCAGGATGGTCGGTCTATGCTATGAGTAAGGCGGCGATAATTGAGATGTCGCTAACACTTACCGAGGAATTATCTAGTTATGGCATAAAGGTATACTGTTTGTCTCCAGGTAGGTGCGCAACTGAGTTGAGAAAAAAACTTGCACCCGAAGAAGACCAATCAAAAATAATGCAGCCTGAAACAGTGGGCAAAGAAATTGCAAGAATGGCTAGTGCATCTGAAATTTGTTTAGATGGACAAAATATCGTTATAAGAAAAAAATTTTAATGGTTTTGTAAACCGTTAAACCTTTGAAAATTATGTTTAAAACTTTTGAGCTACTATGAATTTAAATTCAGGTAGAAAAAGCAAATATTTTTATATAAACTAATGACAAAATGGTTTTTTTGTGTTACAATAAATTCGATTATAAATGTAAGCAAAAAATTATTGCTTTGAGGTGCTTTGTGAAGGCTATTGTAAACGCTACTATCGTTATGAAAGACTATCTTATTCCTAACGGCGTTATATTGCTCGATGGGGATATTATCACAAATTTCGGTAAAGCCAAAGATGTTGCCGTGCCACTTGGCGCGGAAATCATTGATGCCGAAGGCTTATACGTTGGGCCAGGACTAATTGATATTCATACTCACGCTGCGGACAACAAATGGATTTTTGAAGAGCCTGAAGCAACTTCTCGTCATTTATTAGAGCATGGCGTTACGGGAGTTCTTCCTGCGCTTTATAACAATCTTAATAGGCAAGCATATATTGAGGCGGCGGAAAACATTATCAATGCACACAAGCAAGGAAAGTTCCCAAACCTTGCAGGTCTTTATATGGAAGGTCCATACCTATCGCCAAACTTTGGTTGTGAAAGGGACAAGAACGTTTGGAAAGACGCCGTTGTTCACGATGAATATATAGACGTTGTAAAGGCGGTTAAAGACTACGCAAAAGTTTGGTGTTTTGCACCCGAGAGAGAAGGCATTGACCAGTTTGTTAAAGACGTCAAGAAAGAAATTCCAAACATAGTGTTTGCGGTGGCTCATAGTGAAGCAACCCCAGAACAAGTTGAAAAATACATGCCTTGGGGGTTAAAGATAGCAACCCACCACACCAACGCAACGGGAACGATTCCACACTATTCAGAGTGCCGTGGCGTATGTGTAGACGAAGCAGTTAACTACAATAAAGAAATTTACGCAGAACTTATTTGCGACAGAATGGGGATTCACGTTCTACCATACATGCAAAGATTAGTTCGTAAAATCAAGGGCGACGATAGAATAATTTTAATTGCAGACCAATTTGTTTGTGATGGACCTATTCCCCCTGGATTTGAAGAAGCAACCGACCTTCACTTTGACAATGCAGGTGAAATAGCAGGTTCTGGTTTAACGCTCGATATCGCTTGTCAAAACGTATTAGTGCATATGGGTTGTTCTGTGTGCGATGCGTTTAGGTTTGCGTCATATAACCCTGCGCGTGCGGTAAACCTTGCAGGATATGGTTGCATTGAAAAAGGTAACTACGCCAACTTAATAATAGTTGACGATAAATTTAACGTTAAAAAAACAATATTAAAAGGAGAATTACAATGAGTAAGATTTTCGACCCGGCAACTGAATTTGCTTTCAAACCCGCAAGTTTCGTTCCATTTAAGGACAGAGAACTTTGCGAAAAACTTAGAAAAATCAGCGGAACTGATTTAGAAAAGCACACCCGTGCCGACCAACACCCTGAGTTCAACATCAAAGTTATGATGAACCCACACCCTGTTTTAATTGCTACATTATTTGCAAGAATTAAAGAAGCAAGCGAAAAGGGCAAGAAGATTACCTTAATTTTAGGTAACCCAGAACCAGATACTTATATTCCATTAGCACAACTTATCAACTATTTTAAAGTTGATTGTAAAAACGTTCACTTGTTCGCAATGGACGAATAGGCAGACCAAGACGGCAACATCGCGCCTGAAACTTATCAAGCAGGTTTTGCTCACTCTATGCTTAAATATTTGGTATACCAAATTGACGAAAAACTTCGTATGCCATTAGAAAATGTTCATTACCCAACCACAAAGAATATTGGTTCATACTCTGATATGATTACCGATTGTGGCGAAGGCGGTGCAGATATTTGTTCATCATCTCCAGGATGGACTGGACACATGGCATTTATTGACCCTGTTCCAGATTTCTTCCCAGCAGGTTTTGATCCAAACGTAGAACCTACCAAGGCTCAAATCGATGAATGGCTTAACATGAAGGCAAGAATCGTTGACCTTCACCCATTAACCGTTGCTCAAAACTCACTCCACGGTGTATTTGGACAATCTGGTTATATTGCAGACGTTCCTCCAAAGGCTGCAACCATTGGTCCTATCGACGTAAAGAATGCAAGGGAAAGAATCGAAGTTCACGCATTACTCACCAACGGCACCTTCTCTTCATGGCAGAGAATGACTTCTCGTTTAGTTCTCCACGGACCTGTAACTCCATTAGTTCCAAGCTCAATGCTTCAAACTATGAAGACTCAAGTTCTCGTATCTGACGAACTCGCAGCACCATTTGAATGCTGGGAAAAGGTTGGATATTAATCTAAATATTTGTAAAGTATTGGCTTGTTGCATTTATGCGATAAGCCAAACTAATACTTTTTAGGAGACTTTTTATGAATTACGACATAAAAGTAGGTTTTTCAAGGGTAGAAATAAATCCCCCTATTGGCGCTCACTTGGAAGGATATTTCCATGAACGTAAAAACGAAGCAATTTTAGACGACTTAGAAATTAATACCGTAGTAGTTGAAAAAGACGGAGCAAGAGTTGCTCTTATTTCTATCGACTGCGAAGCTGCTGATACCAAGTATTACGAAGCAACGAGAGAAGCTATTGCAAGCGTAACAGGGCTTGATAAGCAAGCAATTTTAATGCACACCACTCATACCCACGTTGGTCCTTGCTTTGGTAGAGAAAATGCTTACACGACTGATTTAGATAGAGAATATTTTTCATTTACAATGAAAAAGATTTGCGACTCTGTTGTTTATGCAATAGACGACTTAAAACCTGCAAGAATGGGTATCGGTTTTTCTAAGGCAGAAAGAGTTGGTTTTAACCGTAGATATTTAATGAAAGACGGCACAACCAAAACTAACCCCGGTGTAAACAACCCTGATATCGTTCGTTCTATCGGACTTTTGGACGAAAGAGTAAACGTTATCCGTTTTGAAAGAGAAAACGCAGAAGATATCGTTATCGGCAACTATGGTAACCACCCAGACGTAATCGGTAACAACAAAGCTTCAGCAGACTGGCCAGGATTTACCAGAAGAATTTTTGAAAGAGCAGTAGAGAATACTAAGTGCGTATTCTTCAACGGTGCGCAAGGCGATATCAACCACGTTAACGTTAAGCCTGTTGGTGGCGACCTTAACGGAATGTTCAACGACTTTGACGACGTAACTCGTGGTTATGCCCACTCTCGCCATATAGGTAACGTAGTTGCAGGCGCACTTATGAGCGTTTACGAAAAGGTTGAATTTATGCCTGTTGATGAAATTAAGTTTAACGAACAAGTTATTCAAGTTGCATCAAACATGCCAAAACCCGAAGAAATGGAAGAAGCTCGTTACATAAAGAAAATGATGGACGAGGGCAGACGTGATGAACTTCCTTATAAGGGAATGATGCTCACCACCATGATGGCAGACGCAGGTCGTAAGATTCGTTTAGAGCACGGTCCAGAATTCTTCCCAATGAATTTAACGGCAATCAAAATCGGGCCTATCGCATTTATGGGTATTCCAGGTGAACCTTTCACTGGAATTGGTATGGGCTTAAAAGAAGCAAAGGGCTTCAAAATGGTTTGCCCAACCTGTTTAACCAACGGAAGCCGTGGCTACTTCCCAATGAAAGATAGCTACGACGAAGGTGGTTACGAAGCAAGATCTTCAAGCTACAAAGCAGGTGTTGCAGAAACCATTATTGAAGAAGGCGTTAAAATTTTAGAAGGTTTAGTTAAATAGTTTTTATGAACAATTTACGGCGCGAATTCTCGCGCCGTTTTTTGCAAGATATTGAATATTTTTTGCTCAAAAAGACATTTACAACTCTCTACGAGTAAGATAAAATATTATATGACAACAAAAATTAAAAAAGTTTTTACGAAAAAGTTTCGTTGTTTTGACCACCTAATTAGTTGTGTTTTTATTTTTAAAGATATATAATTTATTTATAATGAAGTGGCTGAGCCAAACAGCCTTAGATATACATATTTTTTTGGCAAAGGCAATAAAATGCTTAAGAAAAAAGACGTAAATATGCTGTCCGGCTCTATCGTAAAGGGCCTACTCACCATTGCCATACCAGTTATGGTAATGAACATCTTGCAGTCTATATACAACATTGTGGATATGACTGTATTAAAGATGTATGATACTGGTAATTCGGTTGGTGCGGTTGGAGTAAGCGGATATCTTATATCTCTTGTTACAGGGTTATTGGTTGGTATTTCTTCTGGAACAAACGTTGTAGTCGCACGCCACATAGGAAAGGGCGATACAGAAAGCGCTCAAAAAGCAGTTGGAACGGCAATTCTCTTTTCGCTTTTTGGCGGTTTAACTTTAACTGTTATTGGTGTTTCTGGGGCAAGGCTTTTTATTACTTGGATGAACTGTGACGTAGAGCTTTTGCCACAAGCAGTGTTGTATTTTAGGCTATATTTTATAGGTGTTCCTATATTGATGGTTTATAACTTTTGCGCATCGATATTAAGGTCTACTGGCGACTCTAAACGCCCAATGATTTACCTATCTATTGCAGGTGCAATTAAGGTTGGCGCAACACTCCTTTTTGTTGGAGTTTTTAACTTGAAGGTAACTGGCGTTGCTTTAGCGACTATTCTTTCTTGGTCGCTATCCGCAGTATTAGGGCTTCAAGCACTTATTAGAAACGAAGGTGCAGTTAAATTAAGAAAGAAATATCTTCGTATTTATAAAGAAGAACTTAAAGAAATGCTTTTCCTTGGTATCCCAGCAGGGCTACAAAGTGCGCTTTATTCTATTGCTAACGTTATTATATCGTCACAAGTAAACCTGTTTGGAAAACAAGCAACGACTGGTATTTCAATAGCCAACCAATTTGATGGAATAATGTATCAAATCTCGGTTGCGCCATCTCTTGCAGTTATGGCATACGTAAGTCAAAACATAGGTGCAGGCAATATTAAAAGGGCGCAAGAAGCAACGATAAAAGGAATGATGATTACCGTAGCGCTAGGTGCATCTTTCGGGGCCTTATCGGCAATATTCTCTGGTCAGTTGTCTTCTATAATGTCTGACGATCCTGTGGCAATAGCATACTCGCAACAAAAAATGGTAATCATTTCGGCAACCTACTTTTTAAGTGGTGTAAACGAAGTGTTGGGCGCATCTATGCGTGGTATGAGAAGACCTATGGTTGCAATGATATCCACTATGATATTCATGTGTGGTATAAGATTTATTTGGGTGTATGGAATATACATACCTTTCCTAAAAGGCACTTCTAGTGCACTAACTTTCTTATATCTAATTTGGCCAATCGGTTGGGTGCTTTCTATAATAACGCTACTATGTTTCTTCTTCCCAACGGTAAGAAAACATAAAAGGTTGGCGCAAATCAATCAAGCGGTAAATCAAGAAAATCAATAATAAAAAAACTCGACTGAAAAGTCGAGTTTTTTAATGTCAAAAATTATTTTATTTACAAAGCTCATCTGCCATAGCAGAAATTTCTTGTTTATTTTGTTCGTTTAAGGCACATAAAATTTTAACTTCTGTGTTAAGGTAGTTAAGATTTTTGCTCTTTTCAAACATACCTTTCATAACCCTTGTGGCAACTGGTGCCCAGCTTCCGTTTTCGATAAAGCCAACCGTCTTGTTTTGGAAATTACGCTCTACCAAGTGATTTATAAACTCACGCATAAAGGGGAAAATCTCTCCGTTATAGGTGGTGGTAGCTAAAACTATTTTACCATAGCGGAAAGCATCTTCAACAGCTTCTGCCATATCGCATCTAGCTAAATCGTTTACGGCAACTTTCACACCCTTGCTTTCAAGCTTGCTAACAAGAAGCTCAACGGCTTTTTTGGTGTTTCCGTAAACAGAAGTGTATGCAACACAAACACCTTCGCTTTCGGTTTTATAACCAGACCAAATATCGTAAAGGTTAATATAATAGCCAAGGTTTTCGGTGAGAATAGGTCCGTGTAGCGGGCATATCGTTTTAATATCTAGTGTGCTTGCTTTTTTAAGTAGTGCTTGTGCTTGAGCGCCATATTTTCCAACTATACCGATATAATATCTTCTAGCTTCGCACGCCCAGTCTTCTTCCACGTCTAATGCACCAAACTTACCAAAAGCATCTGCAGAGAAAAGTATTTTTTCCTTGCTTTCGTAAGAAACCAAAACTTCTGGCCAATGCACCATAGGTGCAGTAACAAAAGTTAGGGTGTGTTCGCCAAGAGAAAGAGTAGAATTTTCGCCAACAACAACTTGTCTATCGCTAAAATCGTTGCCAAAATAGTTTTTCATCATAACGAATGCTTTAGAAGAAGAAACTATTTTTGCATTAGGGTATGCGCTTATAAAGTTTGCTATGCTACCAGAATGGTCTGGCTCCATGTGGTGAACAACCAAATAGTCTGGCGATTTGCCATCTAAAACTTTAGCAAGGTTATCTAGCCATTGGTTTGCAAAACGGCTGTCAACGGTATCCATAACGGCAATTTGCTTATCAACAATAACGTAAGAGTTATAAGCCATTCCGTTAGGAACGACGTATTGTCCTTCAAAAAGGTCAATTTCGTGATCGTTAACGCCAATATATTTAACGTTTTTAGAAAAGTCCATAAAAAACTCCAAAAAAATTTTGATAAATAACAGTAATAATTATAAAGAAATTTTATCAAAGTGTCAATAAAAAACGCCCGACCATTTGGTCGGGCGTAAATATTTATCTAAGTCTTCCAAGCAAATAATCAACAGAACAGTCTAAATATTTAGCAAGGCGCATCAAACTTGACGGATAGGGTAATGACTTTCCGCTTAACCATTTGTAAATTAACGAACCCGAAATAGAAAGTTCTCTTTTTAATCTTTCTTGTGATATACCTTTTTGATTAAGAATTTCTCTTAAACGTGCGCCAAAAGGCAAGGGCTCTAAAAAAGTTTCTTCCGAATCAATATCGGTAAGCCCCAAAGCATAATCAGCCGAACAATTCATAGCATTTATTAACTTTATAAAGTTATCGTAATTTGGCTCTACTCCAAGATTTATATAATCTGATATGTTGGGTTGAAAAATTCCCGTTAATTTTGCAAATGCGGTTTGACTTAATTCTTCATCTCGCATAAATTCTTGCAAGCGTTTTTGCAGTTTCGACATAATTCTCCAAAACAAGTGTTTTTTCTACAAAACATCCTACTCTCTAAACCTATTCTTTGGTTGATTTATAGGCGGAGTGAGTGGTATAATAGTTTTAGAAATTGTCGACAAAAAAATACAATAAAGGAGAATAAAAATATGAAAGTTTCAAAAGACGACATTATTCAAAGCCTTTTGGTTTTAGCACGAGAAGAATTTGAAGGCGAGTTAAAGGTTGAAGATGAAAAACTTTTGATTTCGTTTTTTAACGGTCAAAAATTTGAAGTTTCTGTTAAAGAGATATAATTTCAAAAAAAGAAAATGAGTATGATTTTTCATACTCATTTTCTTTTGTTCTTTATAAAACTTATCTATCGCTAGTCATATCTTTTTTGAAAAAGATAAAAGATAAAATGATGCTAGCGGTTAAAAATATCGCTATGGGGATTATTCCTAACAGGGCAACGCTATCAAATGTGTAAACGTTGCCAAAAGCCGAAACGCCTTTGGTAACCGCTCTGCCTATTTGGATAGATGGATAAAAGGGCAAAAATCTACAAAAAGTTTCAAAACCGCCCATTGTTTCTATTGGCATCCAACAACCGCCGAGTATTCCAGAAAGACTTATAAACACAGAGCTTATTCCAGGTGCAGATTTATCGTTAAAAAGTGTTCCAAATAAAATTCCTAAAAACACGTTTATTAAAAGCATTGGTAGTTGGGTGAGTGTTAAAAGTATAATCTGACCAAAAGAGATAAATGCTTCGCCAGTAATTAAAGAGATTATAAATGCACAAAGCACACAAATTAACGTTTGTGCTAAACCGATTACTATGCCTACTATGGCATAACCCAAGGTGAAGTGATAAGATTTCATTGGCGATGAGTATAGCCTTTTTAGAAAAGACGTTTGTCTATCCTTTGAAACGAGCAGCGAGGTTGAAAGCATTATAAAGGTATAAGAAAAACAGATAATACCAGGGAGTAGCGCTCGCATAGAAAACATAGGGGTATGGTTTTGCGTGTATTTATTAAGCACGTTAAAAATTACTAGCATAACCAAGGGGAAACCCAAACAAAAGATATAAAGTATAGGATCACGCAAGCTTTCTTTTGCGTTTCTTTTAGAAAAATTTATAATCTTATTCATTTGCACTCTCCACCAAACTAATAAAAGCATTTTCAAAGGTTTGTGCTTTTGCCGATTGTTTAATTTGTTCAATTTCGCCAACTGCAAGAAGTTTCCCTTTAGATAAAATGGCAACCCTGTCGCATAAACTTTCGATTTCTTCTAGGTAATGAGAAGTAAGCACTATGGTTATTTTGCCTTTTAGTTTGTTTATTATGTTCCAAAGCTCACGCCTTGCAAAAACGTCTAGTCCAAGTGTTGGCTCGTCAAGGAATAAAAGTTTTGGTTTAGAAATTAGGGCAACGGCAATAGAAAGCCTTCTCTTAAAACCACCAGAAAGTGTTTTTGCTCTCTGGTCTAAAACTTGTGTAAGCGAAAAGATATTTATTATATCATCAATATCTTGCTTGGTGCTTTTGTTGTAAACATTTGCAAAAAACTCTAGGTTTTCTTTTACCGTTAAATTTAGTGCAATAGAAGTTTCTTGTGGCGAAATATCCACAATTTCTTTAATCTTATCAATATCTTTATCTAAATCAAGTCCGTCTATAAAAACTTTGCCATCATTCTTTTTGCAAAGTCCACAAAGAATTTTTATAAGGGTGGTTTTGCCTGCACCATTTATTCCCAAAAGCCCAAAAAGTTCACCTTGCTTAATATCTAAATCAAGGTTTTTTAGAGCAGTTATCGTTTTATAGTTTTTGCTAACGTTAGAAATACTAACTATGTTCATACTTGCTCCTTACTAGCCAAGAACTTTATCGGTTAAATGCTCTATAGTGTCTGCTTTAAGAAGGGCAATTCCCTTTTCTTTATCGCAAAGCACTATAATAGAATCGCCTGGGTTTATGTTAAACATTTCCCTTGCTTCTTTAGGGATAACTATTTGTCCTTTTTCTCCCACTTTGCAAATGCCAATGTGTTTATTCTTTTCCATTATAAAAACTCCTTTAGTATGATTAGTTATACTTTTCATACTAATTATACTGCAATAAAAAAGGTATGTCAATAAAAAACACTCTATCAAAAAAGATAGAGTATTTTTAGTATTTAACTAACCATAAAAAATATTTATTTTTGTTCTTGTGCTTTTTTAGGGGACTTTCCAAAGTGCTTTTTGAACAGTTTGCAAAAATACCCCACGTCGTTAAATCCGCAAAGCAAGGCAATTTCTTGAACTTGTTTGTTAGTTTTTATCAAGAGCGTGTGCGCAACTTTTAACCTATATTCGTTAAGATAGTTTATCGCGCTCGTTCCCATAACTTGCTTAAACACTCTGCAAAAGTGGAATTTGCTAACGTTACACTTTTCGCTAAACGCTTCTAAAGTAAACTCTTGCTGATAGTTATCTCTTATCATTCTAAGGGCAGGTTCTATAATCTCGTAGTAGTCTACCATTTCAGTAGAAGTGTCCGTTTTTTGATTAGATACGGCATTATTAAGTAGCCAAGAAAACAATTGACAAACGTAGCCGTAAACGGCAAGTTGATTTTTCTCTATATCCTTTGATAATTCCACTAAGTTAAAGATAACGTCTTTAATATAATCGTCCGTTTTTATAAGGTTAGAGAACTTTAACTTTTTACCAAAAAACAAGTTTCTAAGATTGTAATCGGGAATGTTAAGGTTATCTAAAAACCCGAGTCCGACCATTATAAGGTGGTATTTGCCACGTGTTTGATGTCCAACGTCAACGGTGGAGTGCACTTGATAGGGGTTAATAACCACAAGGTCGTCTGCCGTTACGTTTAAGGTCTTGTCGCCAATGAGAAGCGACGACGAGCCGTCTATAAAAAGTTTTATTTCTATTGCTTCGTGGATAGCGCTACTCGACTTTTCAACGTCGTCCATGATAGACATTCTATCAGGGAATACAAGTAGCGGAAACGAAGGGTTTGAGAAAAAACACGAATCGGATAAACTCATAATAATACCTAATATGATTTTATCATAAACTTAAACTCTCGTCAACGGAGTTTTAGTTAGAGCCGTCGTTACTTAAGCCAAACCATCTTCCGCCTTGCTTTTCTTTTTTGTCGTGTTCTAAAAGGTCTTTGTAGTTTTCTACTACCTTTCTATAACAAAGCGCGTGCTTTTCAATTCTCTCTTTATCGAAGAACTTAAACCAAGGCACTTCAAAACAAGTGATGTTTTCTGATTTCTCTAGGGCTTTGTCAAGCTCTCTAACGTCTCTATCGGCAAAGGCAATTCTTGTTGGTTTGCCTGTATGGTATAGGTCGAAATTTTTGAAAAGATTGTGGGTGTGTAAGCAGTTGTTTCCGCCCTCCCAACAGTATTCAACGCCTTCTGCTCTTACTGCTTCGCAAAAACGTTTAACGGAAAGTCCGCCTAATTCTTCTGCTTGGTATCTTCCGTGTGGAGAATACCAACCGCCCATTGTAGAGCCTTCGCTTTCGTCAACTCTTATAGGGTGAATACCGGGAAGTCCGTCTAATAAATCCCAAAAGTAGTTCATTGCTTTTCTAATTTCTTCCATTCGCTTATCGTAGTATTTAAGTTGAACTCTACCCATTGCAGAACTTACTTGATTAACTCTGCCTTTGCATCCGCCGAGCGCTATTCCAAAACTGTCTTTGAGTTCTTCGCTCTCGGTAATGTTAGTTGCGTTGTTTCTTTCGTAATGGGCATAAGCGAGCGCGCGTTCATACATTTTTTTGTCGTTGGTAACAAGCATTCCCATTTCGCCTGCCGCAAAAGATTTCATGCTCATTAAACTCATTGCCGAAACGTGCCCGAACGTTCCGAGTTTTTTACCCTTATACGTCCCGCCTTGCGCGTGCGATACGTCTTCTATGACAATAAGATTATGTTTGTTTGCAATATCCATAATTTTATCCATTTGACAAGGATATCCAAAATAATGAACAACCATAATAGCTTTGGTTTTGGGACCTATGCAACGTTCAATATCATCTGGGTCTATAACCAAGTTTTCATCGATATTACAAAAAACAGGTGTCGCACCGAAATTATAGACAGACGTAATCGTTCCCCAATAGGTTTTGGTAGGGCATATTATTTCGTCACCGTATCCGATTCTTGCGGCAAAAAGTGTGGCGGTTAAACTCATAGTTCCGTTGCAGAAAGCGAGCGCGTGCTTTACGCCAAGCCAATTAGCAAATTCTTCTTGGAACTTTAAGGTAACGTCCGTGCCTGAAAAGGCGTTTCTTTTAACGACGTCAAGTATAGCGTCTTCGTCTTCTTTGGTTATTATCGGCCACTTAAAAAGGTCGGTATCTTTTAATCTTTCCATGACGGGTGTTCCGCCGAGTAATGCGAGTTTAGACATAATTTTTTTCTCCTTATCTATATTGATAAACGTTTTCTATAACTTCTAAGGAATTTAAGCCGTCTTGCGAAGAAGAAACGAGTGGCTCGTCCTTAGTTATAGCATTGATAAAGTTACGGTATTGCTTTTGGTGTCCGCTAAAATCAAGTACCTTGTTGGTGTTAGAGCGGTTTGCGTTTTCTGACATAGGCTTTTTAATCTTGTATTCGCCGTCTAAATAAAGCTGTGTAATTTCACCTTCGGTAAGTTCCGCAAACCCTTTTTCTCCGTGAATTAACACTCGTTTTGGGAATCCAGGTGGCGTAGCCGTAGAAGCCTGCATAATTCCCGAAGCACCGTTTGGATATCTAAGCAGGGCAACGCAGTTGTCTTCTGCTTCTATCTTGTGAATGGTGGTATCCACGTTAGACGATAGAATCTTAGGTTTTCCAACCAAGAAATTCATTACGTCTACACCGTGAACGCCTTGATTTATAAGCGCGCCACCGCCGTCCATTTTGATAGTTCCACGCCAAGGACTACTTGCGTAGTAATCGGGTTCGCGATAATACTTTATGTAAAGGTCGCAGTTAGTAAGCTTCCCAAACTGATTATCTTCTATAAGTTTTTTAACGGTCAGCACGTCTTTGCTAAAACGAAGTTGTGAAACAACGCTTACCTTTTTACCGCATTGTTTTTCCATTTCAATAATTCTTTGACAGTCGTTTACGTTTAACGCCATAGGCTTTTCAGTTAAAACGTGCTTGCCTTTTTTAAGCGCTTCTATTGTTTGCTCTGCGTGTAAACCACTCGGCGTGCAAAGGCTAATCGAGTCTATGTTTTGGTCTTCAAGCATTTGTTCAAAGGTTTCAAAAGCTATCGCGTTATGTTCTTTTGCGAACGCTTTTGCCTTTTCGTAGTTGTAATCGCAAACGCCGTAGAGAACGGCGTCTTCAAGATCGGCTATGGCGCTAACGTGAACGTTAGATATAGCCCCACAGCCAACAAGTCCTATTCTTATCATTTTTGCTCCTTAAAGACCTAACAGTTTTTCCGCGTTAAGTCTAACGAATTTATTATAGTTATCAATTGAAATCATTTTATCTTCAACCATTTTGTCTAAGAATTCTTCAAAGACAAACGGGTGAGTGTTAAGTTCAGAACAAATATCACAGCCATAGAATATTCTGTCCGAGAACTCTTCTACGAATTTAGCACAGTATTCGGGATCACGCATAAATGCTCTATTTCCGCTTCCAGCCGACACGTCGCATAAAAGATTTTCGTTATCTCTTAAAAGACGAGCGAGATTGCCTTCTTCAACTTTTCCCCAAGGGTATAGTTCTCTTTTGTCGCTCTTAGAAATTTCCGTCCAAAACAACTGAGAATGTCCGAGAATTTTAAGTTTAGGGAATTTTTTAAGCGTTTTTTCTAACTGTGGTAAACCTTTGTCGTCTACTATTCCGTAACTCGTTCCCACAGCAGGGGAAATGTGAATGGTTACGGGAAGATTTAACTCTTGACATATCCCGAAAAGCCTTTGCATTCTTTCATCTTCAACGGGAAGGTTGGTGGTGAATTCGCCAAAACCTTTTGCCCCCAAAGATTTGTAATGCGCTATTATATGTTTGTAGTCGGGTTTATCATTTTTGCCGGTGGCATATTGCCTTGGGTCGGCATTGCAAAACCACAAAAACCTATCAGGATATTTATCAACGGCTGTTTTCGTTGCTTCCGAAGTCAAAAGTTGATGGTGTGCATCGGGGGAAACTATGGGAAGCAAAACACCCTTTTCTATATTAAGTTTATCGTAAAACTCCAAAAGTTTTTCGGGAGTAATAAGAGTCGTGGGGTTATAAAGATAATTGGGGGCAATATCCCCGTAAATATTACAATGTGCATGAATATCTATTTTCTTGATTTTTTTCATAAGGCATCTCCTTTCCATCAATTTTATTTTATCACTTAAAATAATAGCATACAATAGTTAGTATTTGCAAAAAATAAGACGATATTGCTTAAATTATGCTAAATAGTTTGCTCTTTGATAAAAATAGACTAATTTTATTATAAAAAATACCCGACTGAAAATCAGTCGGGTAAAACTTATATTATTTTTATCTCATTTTTTCAATGCGCTCTGCAAGGTCAATGTGTTTACCTGTTGCGATACTTTCGTTAGCCGAAATACCGATAAGGGCAGAGGTAATACCTGCAAAACTATCTGCAAGTTGACCAAGGTCTTCTTCGTTTTTCTCGCCAGCCATAAGCATTCCAACAAGAAGTGGGTCTGCGCCACCGTGTCTGCCTTTTAATTTAGGCAATTCTTGAATCTCGCATTTGCCGTCATTGTCATACACTTTGATAACGCCGTCTTCAAATGCAGCAACGCCCTTTTCACCTGTGATAACAATTCTTTGACCTTCACCTTTTAACGAGAAAAGGTTTAAGCTATAAGTTAAAAGCGCACCACCTTTGTAGAGAACGGATACAGACATATTGTCGTAAATATTGGTATCGTTTTTGTAGCAACATTTATCTCTTAAATAACCGTCTTCGTGTTGAGCCTTAAAGTATAATTCTTCGTCGAGTTCAACCGTTTGAGATTTATATGATTGACATTCGTTTTGTTTGGGGCAAATTCTGCAGTATTCTGCAAAACACTTGCTTTCATCTCCATAGAAAACTCTATTTCCAATAGCGGAAACTTTTGCAGGTTCGTCGTCGATAATCCAGTTCATCGCGTCGAAGTGGTGAGTGGATTTATGAACGAGCATTCCGCCTGAGTTTTCCATCATTCTGTGCCAACGCTTAAAGTAGTCGCCACCGTGCCAACGGTTGAGGAAATATTCGTAGTTTATGGATAAAACCTTTCCGATTTTTCCCGAACTAACGATTTTCTTTAACCCAACGAAAGAGGGCATAAAACGACAGTTAAAGGTAACAGTTACCTTTTTACCGCTTTTCTTTTCGGCTTCTCTAATGGCAAGGCACTTTTCGTAAGTGTTTGTTATAGGCTTTTCAGAAATAACGTCATAGCCTTTGTTAAGCGCGCGAATTATGTATTCGTGGTGGTATGCGTCGATTGTCGTAACGATAACTGCGTCAGGCTTTTCAGCGTCTAACATCTCTTCAAAATCGTCGTAAATGGTAAGACCTTTGCCAATTCTCTTTTGGAAAACCTTGCAACGCGTTTTGTTAAGGTCGTAAATACCCGTTATTTCGCCCGCTGTAGGGAAGTGGTCCAAAAGGTTTTCTACGAACATGGTGTAACAACGAAAACTTGCACCTACGATAACGTATCTTTTCATAATCGTTCTCCTTAAAAAGGATAAATTATTTGTATTGTGCTAAAATTTCTTCGTTTACCATTGAAGCAGAGTCTGGATCAACGTAAACGGTGCAGTCTGCGTGTTTTTTCATTAAGGTTGCAGGAACAAGGTTGGTTTCTTCCATAGTTAAGGTGTCGTGAATAGCCTTTGCCTTTACTTTGTAAGGAACTGCGCTTATGATAGTTTTGCAATCCATAATCTTAGAGCAAGTCATAGAGATAGCTTGCTTGAACGCTTCGTCCTTGCTTGCAAACCAGCCTTCGTGCATTTGTTGTTCTAAGCAAGTGTCGGAAAGGGTAACAACCTTGTAGAAGTTTTGGTCGTCAAAGTCTGCGGGTGGATCGTTGAACGCAATGTGTCCGTTTTCACCGATACCGATAAGACCAACGTCAACTTTCTTCTCTGAAAGAAGCGCGGTAAGTTCTGCAATAGTTTCTTTTGGATCTTTCATACCGTCGATAAGATAGTATTTGCCAGGGTTAACCTTGTTGATAAATCTTTCGGTAAGGTATTTCTTAAAGCTTGCAGGGTGTTCGGTGGTGATTCCAACGTATTCGTCTAAGTGGAACATTTCAACCTTTGACCAATCGATATCTTCTTTAACGAATTGTTCAAAGAACGTGAACTGTGATGCACCCGTTGATAAAAGAATTCTTGCATTGCCGTCTTTTGCGATAGCTGCATTGATTTCTTTTGCTGCGTGCTTTGCGGCTAAATAGCCTAAGTCTTTACTGTCTTTTGCTAAAACAACTTTCATTTTTATATACTCCTATAAATATGTTTTTATTTAACAACTTTTCCGTTGTGTATTACTTTTTCAACCAAAAGGTCTTTGTTTAAGATAACCAAGTCTGCTTTTAATCCGTTTTTAATTTCGCCCCTGTCGTTAAGCCCTAAAACTTTTGCAGGCGTTAAGGAAGCCATTTTGCTAACTTCGGTTATGGGAAGTTGTGCCTCTTTTACCATAACTCTAAACAGTCTATCGGTGGTTGCAACGCTACCTGCAAAACTTTGTTTATCGGGAAGGAAGGCTACGCCGTTTTCAACGATACATTTAGCGCCGTTCTTTACGCTACCCGTAAACGATTCTTTGCCGTCGGGATACCCAGAAGCTCTCGTTCCGTCGGTGATTAAACAAATTTTGTCAGCACCCTTACATTTATATATAAACTTTAATAGTTCTTTGGGTAGGTGTCTGCCGTCGGCTATAATTTCAACGAACAATTCGTCAAAGTAAAGCCCTGCTTCAACTGCGCCCGCCGTGCGGTATGCGTTTTTCCTGAATACACCTTTCATTCCTGAATAAAGGTGAGTCATAAGCGAATACCCGTTGTCTTTTGCCTTTTCTATAATCTCAAAGGTTGCGCCCGTATGCGCAGGGGAAGCGATTATGCCAAGGCGTGCGCACTCTCTGCCAAATTCAAAGTTGTCGTCAATTTCAGGCGCGCAAGACGCTCTTAATATAAACGGATACTTTTCTTTCAATTCTCTAATATGCTTAGCCGTTGGTTTAATAAAGAACTCGGGAACTTGTGCGCCCGCTTCTTCGGGAGAAAACCAAGGACCTTCCATGTGAATACCTATAAGCGTTCCGTCAGGATTTGCCTTTTTGTAAGTAGCGTAGTTTTTAAGGCTTTGTTCGGTTTCGTCCATAGGCGCGGTAAGAGTGGTCGCAACCATAGTGGTTGTTCCGTAAGACAAGTGGAAGTCGGCAATATTTTTATATTGCTCGGGCGAAGCGTCCATAAAGTCGTCGCCGTTTCCACCGTGGCAATGCAGGTCGATAAAGCCTGCCACTAAATACCCGCCCTTAGCGTCGATAGTTTGGTCGGCTGTTTGGATATCATTTCCCACGTAAGTGATTAAACCGTTTTCAAAAACGCAAACGGCAGATGTTAAAACTTCACTTGGTGTAACTATATTTGCATTTACAATTTGAGTTTTCATGAGTTCTCCTTTATTATATATATTGTATACCAACTGACTGCATTTGTAAATACAAATGGTTGCTAAGTTATTCAAAATCTTGCAAAAGATATTGAAGAAGATAAAGTTAATAGTGTCGTAAAATGCAAAAATAATTACATAAAGTTAAAGAAAAAAATATTGATTTTTGTATTTTAATATAGTATACTTGTAACGGTGAAACTATGAAGACAACGGTAGTGTTTGTTCGCCACGGCGAAACGGAAACAAATAAAGCAAATATTCTATGTGGGCATACGGACGTAAATCTATCCGAAAGAGGCTACAAGCAAGCGGAGTTAGGCGCGAAATATTTAAAAAAGTTTAAGTTTGACAAGATTTATTCAAGCGACTTAACAAGGGCTTATCGCACGGCTGAAGCGATAGCAAAATACCAAAACGCACCCATTATTAAGGACGAAAATCTTAGGGAAATTTATTGTGGTGACTGGGAATGCTTGACGGCTGAACAGTTAAGGAGCAATTACCCAGAGTCGTTTGGTGTATATATGCAAGACTTTGTAAACTGTCAATGCCCAAATGGGGAAAGTGGAAAAGACTTTATTCATAGAGCGTTGACAACAGTAAATAAAATTGCCCAAGAAAACCCAGGAAAAACCATTCTAATAGCAACGCACGGTGGAATTTTAAGGTCGCTTGATGCCTTTATGTTTACCGATAAAGGTTGGCAAGCGTTTGCATGGTATTCTAACGTGGGCGTAAGCGTTGCTGAATATGAAGACGGAAAATGGACGCTTCTTCAAAGAAACTACGCAGATTATATGGGCGATTTAAAAACCGACTTAGACGCTTCTAAAGTTTAGGGCGTAAAAATACAAAAAGCAAAAGGAATAAAAATTATGGCATACGATTTCAACAAAATTTTATCCAACTTTCAAGTAGAAGGCAAACTCGTTTCTTGCGAAAGATACGGCGAAGGTCACATCAACGAAACCTACCTTGCAATTATGGACGTAGACGGCGCTCGTCTTAACTATATTGTTCAAAAAATCAACACCAAACTCTTTACAGAAGTTGATAAACTCATGAACAATATTCGCTTGGTAACCGAGTTCAATAGACAAAAGATTATGGCTCGTGGCGGTAACCCCGATAGAGAAAGCCTTTCTCTCGTTTATACTAACGACGGCAAGTCTTATATCCAAAACGAAGACGGAAGTTTCCGTGTATACAAGTTTATAACCGATGCTATTGCTTATCAAGTAGTAGAAAAACCCGAACACTTCTATCAAAGCGCAGTTGCTTTCGGCAACTTTGCAAACCTTTTAGCAGAGTTTGACGCTACTCAACTTTACGAAGTATTGCCACGTTTCCACGATACCGAAAAGAGATTTAACGATTTTATCAACTCTTTAAGCGCTGACAAAATGGATAGAGCAAAACTTATCAAAAAGGAAATAGATTTCGTTCTTGCTCGTAAAGATTACTGTGGCAGAATAGTAAACTTATTAAAGAGTGGAGAAATGCCAACAAAGGTTACCCACAACGATACAAAACTCAACAACGTTATGCTCGACGCAACTACGGGTAAACCCGTTGCAGTTATCGACCTTGATACCATTATGCCAGGTAGTATTTGCTATGACTTTGGCGACAGTATCCGTTTTGGTTGCAACCCATGTGCAGAAGACGAAAAAGATTTATCAAAGGTAAACTTCCAAATCAATCTTTTTGAAGAATATGCAAAAGGCTATTTATCAGCAATAGGCGACGGTGCAACTCAAATAGAAAAGGACAACCTTGCATTCGGCGCAATCTTAATGACCTACGAGTGTGGTATGAGATTCTTGGCTGACTACTTAGACGGCGACGTTTATTTTAGAACTCACAGAGAAGGTCAAAACCTTGACAGAGCAAGAACTCAATTTAAGCTTATCGAAGACATGGAAAAATGCTTCGATGAGATGCAAGCAATCATTAAAAAATACTAATTTAACGGCTAAAAACAAAAGAGCAGACAAATCGTCTGCTCTTTTTAGTTTATTGATTTTACGCACTTTCCGTTGTTGGCGTCTTGGAACATCATCCAAAAGCCTTTGTAGTCGCTACAATTATTTATGGGAACGAATGAGCAAAAACCCTCAAGTTGTTTGGGTGGTTTTTGTGGGTTGTCGTGCGGAACGCCATAGCAAATATACTTTTCGTAGCCGTTTTCTTTTATCAACCCAACCACGTAAAACCTATCTTTGGAATAGTTTATTTTTGCCCAATTGCTTTCGGGGAAAAGAGAGCATAATTCTTTGTGTGAATCAAACTTATCAAAGAGTGTTTGCAGTTCTTCTTTTACCGTTAAATAATATTCTGCTTGTTTAACTTGGCAAGAGTTAAAATTCGTTTCATTTTTAGGGCAACAAGAGTTCTTTTGGCTTTCAATTTCTTTTTGCGCGTTTCCACCAAAAGACAGTTCATCTTCATCGAATATCCTTTCACGGCTATACTCCTTAATACGTTCTAAATTGACTTTAATCTTTTCTTCCGTTTCAAAGTAGTTTTCGGTGGCGACCGCCTCGTCATCATAAAGACTTTCGGGTGGCAAGGTTGGAACACAAGTGGCTTGTTCTTGCTCCTGCTCCATTTCCTCCCTTTGTTTTAGTTCTGCTTTAAACTGCGATAAACACTTTTCTGCAACGCGCTTTTTTAGGGCGTAGTAATCGATAGGGCAATCGTCCGTTTTTCCAAAGCAAAAGACGACGGGGAGATTGTCTTTTATATAACATAACCCAACCGAAAAACCTTTTGAAATATCAGGACAGGGCAAAAGCGTTTGAGAAAAGGATAGCGGGCGTTTTCCCAAAGGGAAAGAATACAACTCTCCCAATCCGTCAATAATAAACACGAAAAACTCTCCCACGATAACCGCGTTAAGATTTATGACGGTCAAATGAAAATCGCACACTCCGTTCTCGCATTCCAAACGCGCAATGCCGTTAGCAGGGCGAGAAACTTGCGAAAAGCCATTTTCCGTCTGTTTAATAACAACCACTTTTTTGCTGTAATTCATATTTTCTCCGTTAAGGTATACACTTTTTCATTTAAATAATATATTATGGAAGTAGGGGAAAAATGAAAGAAAAAGGTCAAAACGCGCAAAAAAAGTCGAAAAAGTAGTCGGATTAGAAAAATGCTAAAATTTATGCAAAAAAAGGATAAAAAAGTTTAACTTTTTTCATTTACATTTGACAGGTTGTGTGGTAGAATATACCATGAGGGACAAGGGAATTAAATTGCTTGAAGAAGCAAACCGATAGAACAGGTCGGGGCGAAGACGCGCTTTCCTTAGCCCTACTACAATATAAAAAACGGCGATGCCGACCACGTAAGGAGAACCATTATGGCAAACTTGACAAACAACAAGAAAGTATTGGATTTCATCAATGAAACCAAAGCGCTTTGTCAACCTGACAACATCGTTTGGATTGACGGTAGCGAAGCACAGTTAGAAGCTTTAAGAGCACAAGCTGTAGAAGAAAAGATTCTCATCAAATTAAACCAAGAAAAGCTCCCAGGATGCTATCTTCACAGAACTACTGTTAACGACGTAGCGAGAGTTGAAGGCAGAACATTCATCTGCTCTAAGAAAAAAGAAGACTCAGCTCCTATCAATAACTGGATGGAAACTGGTGAAGCTTTCGCTCTTATGAACGACCTTTTCAAGGGCGTTATGAAAGGCAGAACTATGTATGTTATCCCATACTCAATGGGCGCAGTTGGTTCTAAGTTTTCTAAAATTGGTATCGAACTTACCGACTCTATCTACGTAGTATTAAACATGGCTATCATGACCAGAGTTGGTCAATGCGTATTAGACGCTCTTGGCGACGGAGATTTCATTAAGGGCTTACACTCTTATGCAGAACTTTCTGAAGAAAAGAGATACATCATGCACTTCCCAGAAGAAAACACCATTATGAGTATCAACTCTAACTACGGTGGAAACGTTCTTCTCGGCAAAAAGTGCTTTGCACTTCGTATCGCATCATTCCTTGGTAAGAACGAAGGCTGGATGGCAGAACACATGCTTATCCTTGGCATCACCAATCCAAAGGGCGAAAAGAAATACATCGCAGCTGCATTCCCATCAGCTTGTGGTAAAACCAACCTTGCAATGTTAATTCCTCCTAAGTCTTACTTAGATAAGGGTTACAAAATCGAATGCGTAGGCGACGACATCGCATGGATCAGAGTAGGCGAAGACGGAAGACTTTGGGCAGTAAACCCTGAAAACGGATTCTTTGGCGTTGCTCCAGGAACCAACTTAAAGTCTAACCCTAACGCTCTTAAATCTACTATGAAGAACACCATTTTCACCAACGTTGTTCAAAACTTAGACGACAACACAGTTTGGTGGGAAGGCTTAGATAAGAATCCTCCAAAGAATGCAATCGACTGGAAGGGCAATCCATGGAACGGCGATATGAAGGACGCAGAAGGCAAGGCTATCAAGGGCGCACACCCCAACAGCCGTTTCACCGCACCTGCAATCAACTGCCCATGTATCTCTGACCAATTCGAAGCTCCTAACGGCGTTCCACTATCTGCAATCGTATTCGGTGGCAGACGTGCTAAGACCGCACCATTAGTATATCAATCAAGAGATTGGAACAACGGTGTATTCGTAGGCTCAATCATGGCTTCTGAAACTACCGCTGCAGCTACCGGTGCAGTAGGCGTAGTTCGTCGTGACCCAATGGCTATGAGACCATTCGTTGGCTACAACATGGGCGACTACTTCGCACATTGGATTGAAATGGGCAAGAAGATTAAGAATCAACCTAAGATTTTCAACGTTAACTGGTTCAGAACTGATGATAACGGCAACTTCATATGGCCTGGATTTGGCGACAACATGCGTGTTCTCGATTGGATTATCGACCGTTGCGAAGGCAAGGTTGACGCTGTTGAAACTCCTATCGGTTTCGTTCCAAAGGCTGAAGACATCAACATCGAAGGCTTAGAAGATATTTCTCTTGATACTATCAAAGAACTTCTCACCGTTGACGTTGAAAACTGGAAGAAAGAAGCAGAAGGCATCGAAGGCTTCTATGGCGAACTCACCAGAGTTCCACAAGAACTTAAAGATGAACTTGCAAAACTCAACGCTAACTTAAATAAATAATTTTAGTTAAAATACCAACCGCCGAGCGAATCATTCGCTCGGCGGTTTTTTTATAAAGTCATATTTTGAGAGTAAAAGTTGCAAAAATGATATTTACTAAGCCTATTGCAAGTAGTATAATTTTTTTGGAAGGTGGAATTATGTTTAACGTTATAAAAGATAACAAACTTGCAAAAGTTAAGGTATTAAAGGGCGAAAAATCTTGGGTGCGTTTAGCATCAAAAGACTTAGAAAAGGACTTAAAACTTTTGCAAAAAGACGGTAGCCAAAAGAAAAAACTTGATAGCACCATTATTATATGCTCTTTGGAAAACAAAAGGGCAAAAATCCCAAGCGACGTAAAACTCCCAACCAAAAAAGAAGGCTATTCTATAAACGTTCAAAATGAACAAGTTTATATAGTTGGCTTTGACGACTACGGCGCTATGTGGGGCATATACGAGTTTTGCGATAAGTTTCTAAATGTTTTACCCACTTATCTCTTTGACCAAATTTATCCAAAAAAGGTCAGCGATTTAACTTTAGAAGAACAAGTTGTTATAGATGCGCCTAAAAAGAGTGGGATTAGGGGTTGGTTTGTAAACGACGAAGACTATCTTTCACTTTTTAGATATAACGGTGGCAAGCGCAACGTTTCGTATACTCACTTTGACCACGTTATGAATCCTGCAAACGTTGACTTAGTTATAGAAACGGCACTTCGCCTAAAAATGAATTTAATTTTTCCATCAACCTTTAACGATTTAAGAAGCAAGGACGATGCTTTTATAGTTAAAAAGTGTGCAAAACGTGGTTTATACGTTTCTCAACACCACTGTGAGCCCTGTGGTGTGTCGGGGTATGCTTCGGAAAATTATATAAAGGACAAAAAACTTTCAGGCACCAACTCTTTTATAACTAACCGTGCCGTTATGGAAGAAATTTGGACGCATTACGTTAAACTTTGGGCAAAGCACGATAGAATCGTTTACCAACTCGGCTTAAGGGGCAAAGCCGACCAAGCCATTTGGACAATGGATAGCGCTGTTGAAAAAGATATGCAAAAGGCAGGCGAAATAATCTCTGAGGCAATAAAGGTGCAATACGATATCGTGCAAAGAGAGACTAAGGGCAAAGGACTTTGCTCTGCAACCTTTTGGCGAGAAGCTGCCGAGATGTATAATAAAGGCTATCTAAAAATTCCAAAAGGCGTTCAAATTGTTTTTTCTGATTTAGGGCTCAACTGCATGTGGGCTGACGACTTTTACCAAAATGAATACAACAAAGACATTGATTACGGTGTTTATTACCACGCAGGCTATTGGCCGGGGCAACATTGCTGTGAATCGTTTATCCCACAAAAAATGCAATACTTTATGGCGCAAGCGTATAGCGATAAAAAGGCAAACTACTCGCTTCTTAACGTTGGCAATATAAAAGAATTCACTCGCTCTATTACTTGCTTTGCAAAAACGACGTGGACGTGTGGCGAAGCCGACCTTACCAAAGAGTTTTACGACTACTATTACAGGGTTTTTGGCAGGCAAAAAGGGCAAGAGATTATAGATTTATATAATGAATATATAGATAATCACCCTGTAGAGAGCGAAGAATGTTTGAAAGCGATATGCGAGCAAGACGATTATAACTACCACGAGTTTGGCGACTTACCATTTAAAAAGTTTATGCTAACCGATATGCACATTAGATGGTGTATAGAAGGCATTTACGAGCCGGGTAAACACGATGCTCAAGTTGTTAAAAACACTTTCTTGCAAGACGATATAGCAACTAAAAGTATAAAAGGGTTTGAAGACCTTTATAATAAGTTTAAGGCTATCAAGGGATTAGATTTTCAGCAACAAAGACTGCTTAACACCACCTTTATAACTTGGTGTAAAATCTTGCACGATATATATACCGTTACTTATAATTTTTATAAAATGTCAAAGGCTAAAACGGAAGAAGAAATAACAAAGCACGCCGAAGTAGCAAGAAAGGCAATTAACTCTTTAATAGAGTATATCGAAAACCTTGATTTAGGGTTCTTCAAAGACTGGTATCATTGGGAATTTACCAAAAACTTTATAACCTTTGTGTCTTTGAAAAACACAGTAGACTGGTTTAAAGACGGCTTAATCGAAAAACTAAACAAATAAAAAAAGCACCGATTTTTCGGTGCTTTTAGTCTAAAAATTTAAAAATTTACCCCTGGGAAAACCACTTCTAAATTAACGAAGTGGTTATTTTTCTTCTAACAAGAAATCAGTTGGAACGTCAAAATAATGAGCAATCTCTATTAGCATATCCAAGTCTGGTTCTCGGCTACCACTTTCCCAAAAGCTAACTGTTTGATTACATACGCAGAATTCTTCCCCAAGCTTTTTTTGTGATAACCCCTTCTCGATTCTAAGTTCCTTTAACTTTCTACCGAACACGTTATCCTTCATACAAATAATTTTACTACATAATGTAGGAAATCGCTTGACATCCTACGAATCGTTGGATATAATTACATTCGTTTTTCCTACAAAATGTAGGGAAGTGGTCGATAAAAGCAAATAAAAACCAAAAACACAATATTTAGGTATATATTTTTTATATACATACAATTTTATTTTGCATGGTGAAATTTGCTTGACAACTTTTCACGATTAAATATAATTAAAAGCACTTTTCCTACAAAATGTAGGATAGTGAGTATAATCACTCTTGTCTCCCGAACTTAGTATTTCTAAAATAATCATCATTATACGGGAGCAGACTAAGGGATTTACTATGAAACACAATACCGAGAAAAAGAGTCCTTCGAACATAATAATAGACGTATTCGCATGGTTAAGCTTTGTTTTTGCTTTAATCATGGTTTTTGCGGTAGTTTTGGCGTCTTTTAGTGACGAGCAAAACGGCAAAGAGATTTTTGGTGTAAAGTTACTTTTAGTAAAATCCGATTCAATGTCAAAGCCAAACGAATCTTACGACGACGTTTATTTTTATTCGGGGGATTTAATTTTTATAAAGAGTCCCGAAAAAGTCGGTCAAATCAAAGCTGGGGACGTTATAACGTTTATATCGTTTAACAAAGACAGTCTTGGGAAAACGGTAAGCCACAAAGTAAGAGAATTTAAATTTTCGCAAAACGGCGAGCTTATCGGCTACGTAACTTACGGTATTAAGAAGGGCGTGGACGATCAAGCACTTGTAAAGCCTGAAAACGTGATAGGTGTATATCAAGGAAAGATACCACAACTTGGAACGTTTTTTTCCTACCTAAAAACGCCTAAGGGATACTTTATAAGCATTCTATTGCCGTGTGCATTGCTAATAATATTTTTCAGCTTAAAAATAGGAAGAATTTACGAGAGAAAACGCATTTCAGATCCACTTTTTGAACAAGTTCAAAGTTTAACGGATAGAATTAGCGTTTTAGAAGAACTGTTAAAGGGTAGGCAAGAGCAAGCGACAACTATTGATACTTCGCCCACTGAGAGCGAGAGTGTAATTCAAAGAAGTAAAATTTCTTTTGCGCAAAAACTTATTAGCCTTGAAGACTTTAAGCAAGAATACTTTAATGCTTTGCATAACGAATTGCTATCATATAAAAAGGTCAATTCAAGAATTTCTTTCAAGGGCATCTCTTATCGCTTTGGCAGAAAACTCCTTGCAAAGATTACCGTTAGGGGCAAGACGTTAAAATTGCATTTAGCACTAAACGTAAACGAGTTTGATGCAAAGGTATATTTCCAACAAGACTTGTCTAGCGTTAAGGCATACCAAGAAGTTCCGTTTACTGTAAAGGTTAAGAGTAACCGTGGAAAGAACAATGCGATAAAACTTGTTGAAGCATTATCTAAAAACTTTGAACTTATTAAGAATGACAAATACATTCCAAAAGATGGAATAAAAGAAGTAAAAGCCTTTTTAGAGCAGTCAGTAGCCTTAGAACAACAAGAAACGGCTGTTTTGCAAGACCAAAACGCTATAACGATAGAAAGACGAAAAATACCTTTTGCCACCCGTGTTTTAGGCCTAGAAGACTTTAAGCAAGAATACTTTAATGTTTTACATAACGAGTTGTTGTCATACAAGAAAGTTAATTCAAGAATTTCTTTCAAGGGCGTTTCCTATCGCTTTGGCAGAAAACTTCTTGCAAAGATTACCATTAGGGGTAAGACGTTAAGGCTTCATCTCGCATTAGACGTTAAAGAGTTTAACCAAAACGTTTATTTCCAAAAAGATTTATCAGGCGTTAAGGCATACCAAGAAGTTCCGTTTACTGTAAAGGTTAAGAGTAACCGCGCAAAGAATAACGCGATAAAACTTGTTGAAGCACTATCTAAAAACTTTGAGCTTATTAAAAACGATAGATTCACAAGTGTAAACATGGTTGACGTGCTTAACAATTATATAAATAACTTAAACCAACCTACCAACAATAATCCTGCTTAGGCGGGTTCACATATAGCATTTTCAAAAGGAACAGGAGGAATATTAAATGAAAAATGCAAAGATAAAAAAACCGAGTATTATAATGAGTTTAATCGGTATTGTAATGAGTGTAACTATGCTTATGGGCGCAACCTTCGCATGGTTTACCGACGGCGAAAGCAGTGATGGAAACATTATTAAAAGTGGTTCGCTTGAAGTTTCAGCATATTGGATGGATGCAACCGAAGATCCAAGCGTTGATGCTAATTGGAAATCGTTTAGCGACGGTGCGGTTTTTGATTACGACAAGTGGGAACCCGGCTACGTAGAAGCAAAACACCTTATGGTTAAAAATGACGGCGACCTTGCTTTTAAGTATAAACTTTTAATCGTTCCAAACGGTGCAGTTTCCGAACTCGCTAACGTTATTGACGTTTACTGTGTTGACCAAGCAACCAAACTCACTTCAAGAAACATGATAGCGCAAGGTAGATACGTAGGCACTCTTGCTGACTTAATTGCTGACGAAGACGGTGCAGCATACGGCGTTCTTCTTCCAAAAGACGCAGTTGCTAAAAACCCAACCGAAGTTGTAGAAAGCAAAACGCTTACCATTGCTCTTAAAATGAGAGAAGAAACTACTAACGACTATTCAAATATGTCTATCGGCACAAACTTCTCTCTTAAAGTATTTGCAACTCAATACGAATATGAAGAAGATACATTTGGCAACGATTACGATGCAAACGCATCATACCCCGACGTTTGGGACGGAACGACTGACTTTTCGTGGTATGACGAAAGCCAAACCAACTACTCTTTAACAAGTGCAGAACAATTTGCAGGATTTGGCGCGCTCGTTAACGGTAAGGCAGAAGAAGCAGGTGTTTCAGGAGCCGTTTCGTTTAAGGATAAGACTATAACCTTAGAAGCAGACGTAGACCTTAGCGGAATAATTTTCGAGCCAATCGGTAACAAGACTGCTTTTGAAGGAACTTTCGACGGAAATGGCAACACTATTAGTAACTTAGCTCAAAATGGTTGGGCGTTCGGCTACGAATGGGGCAAATACGGTTCTATCGGTTTGTTTGGCGAAGTAAATGGCGCAACCATTAAAAACGTTACCGTTTCTGGCGCTGACGCTCAAATCGAAGGTGGTGACATCGGTGGTGTTGTTGGTAGTGCTACGGGCGAATGTGTTTTTGAAAACATTACCGTTAGCGACTCAGACTTTGGAACTTACAACAACGGTATCGGCGGAATAGCTGGTTGGACGGGCGAAGGCACTTATACCTTTAAGAACATCAACATTGCAGAAGACGTTGTTTTAGGTGGACTTTGGGGTTCTTTCGACAGTTCTATCGGCGGTGTTGTAGGTCAAGCGGAACCAGGTGCAACATACGTGTTTGAAAACGTAAACGTTGCTTGTCGTTTAGATGCTTATAACGACTGCACGGCTTCTTATCAATATTACAACTATCGTATGTGCGGTATGCTTATCGGCCGTTTAGAAGAAACTACTACTATTGACGGAACAAACTATCCTGATATTACCAAATATAATATCACTTGTGAAAACGTAACCGTTACTTTTGGCGAATGGGCAAACTACCACTATTGCTACGGCTTTAACGGAAGCCGTTATACCCGTGTAGAAGCAGGCTATGCTTATGGCGGACTTGACGTTAATGCTGAAGGTCATACCGACAAATGCACCGACCATATGTTATTATTACCATTCGACGGAATTTTTGGCGGAGACCAATTAGGCGTTAAGCCATTACTTACTCATGATGGCGTAACCGTTATTTATAACAACAAATAGGCTTAAAAAGGCGCTTTAACTTTCAAACTGTATCCTTCCTTATATATTTAGTCAAAAAGTAAAAAGCCTTTTAATAATAGCAGAAAAAAGCACCGAGAAATCGGTGTTTTTTTTGTTGTTGTTATTGACAAAGTTTTTGTATGTGTTAAGATATATTTAACTAAACAAATAGGAGTGGGAAAAATGGACTTCTACAAGTTAAACAAGGTGCAAACGGTGTATACGCACCAAGGCATATTTTCTAAAGTGCTTGGCGAAATGTGGCGTGGCTTTTCAATGCAAGCTTCTAAATTAGCGGTTGTCGAAAATCAAACAGAATTCACGTTTTATTGTGGCGAATGCGCAAGACCTATTCTTAACGATGGCGACGAATATGCTATCAATATAGAAAAGAGTGGCTTTTGCGTTTTTTCTAACGATAGGTTAGGACTGCTTCGTGGCATAATGACGCTCCTTATGAGGATACAGAATAATCCCACGGCAAGCGTAATAGACCCCGTTATTGCGTGTGGCGAAATTCACGGTAATTTTGCCGTTAAAGAAAGAACAATTCACGTAGGTTGTCCAAAATCAGCCTTCGATTTTAAAAGATTTATTCGTTTTTGCGCCCTTTTGCAGTATAAAATTTTGGTTGTGGAATTTAGATATAACTTTGGTTTTAAGTGTTTGCCAAAGCCAATGATTGCGACTAAGTGCATTAAAAAAGGCGTTCTTAAAAAACTCTTTAAGGAAGCAAACGATTTAGGGCTTCAAATCGTGCCTATGTTCAACTCTTTGGGGCACGCCTCAACTTATGGCGAAGAACACGGCGAACACGCCCTTCTAGACGTGGATATAAAATATCAACCTTTATATTCGCCAAACGGCTGGTGTTTTAACGTTCAAAATCCAAAGGTGCTAGACATTCTTAATTCTATAAGAAAAGAACTTTGCGAGTTCGTAGACCAATCTGGTTTTGAAAAGAAATACTATCATCTAGGCTTTGATGAAGCTTATCTTTACAGAAAGAAATATTTGCCCCCCGAAATCGTGGCAAACTTTATGAAAAAGCTCACTGACCAAGTTGTGGCAGACGGATATATTCCATTCGTTTGGGGCGATATGTTTTTAAACAAAGAAATGATACCAGAATATGATGCAAGTGCAGGTGTTTTGTATAAAGCCGATTGTGAACATCCTTACGATTTGTTAAAGGGGCTAAACGAAAAGACTATTATTTGCGATTGGCAGTATTCCGTGTATAAAGCACCTGTCGTTACCACAGCGCATTTAAAAGAAAAGGGCTACAACGTTTACGGATCTGCTTGGGGTGGAACAAGTTGGTTTACACCCGATAACGCTAGGGCACACGTAGATATGGTAAAGCAAGGCAAGTCAGATGGAATTATGATGACAACTTGGGGTGTTACCAAGCGTTACGATGCAGTTTTATATTGTGCGTATGATTGCGGTTTGCCACATAACACGTGGTCAAAATATTCTCAACCATCTACCGTAGTTGCAACCTTTTATAGAAACTTGCTTCCTGCAAAAGGCAACTGGAAAAAGAGTGGACACGTAAGTAAATAAAAAGCAATAGTAAATAAAAAAGCACCGGAATTGTCGGTGCTTTTTTTGTTGTTTAACGTTTGTTTTATTCGTTGGTTATGTTTTTCGTTGAAAGGTTTTTAACAGAACCGTCAAGTTTTAATACTTCTAATATTTCGCCCACAAAACTTTTTTGAGTTATATTTTCAGCATTAAAGTTTTCTACGCTTGCGCCCTCGTCTAAGTGAAGAAGTGGGGTAGTGTTAACGTGTTCTTCTCTTGAAACGTTGTAAACGTCAAGGTTTTTAACGTCAACGCCAGCTTGAATCCAAATAAGTGGTCTTTGTTTTCCGCCATAGTCAAACTTTTCTTTGCAATGGCAACCCTTAAAGTTTTCAATGCAAACGTTTTCTATTATGCCACGTTCCCATTCTTCGCCGTGGTATTTGGTTAGACCTATTCCGTAAGTATAGTAATCGCCAAACACGTTTTTAATAGTAATATTTTTAACAGGCTCTCCATGTGATAAAAGTCTAACTGCGCTATGCGTTTTAGTAGAATATACGCCGTCGATAACTATATCTTCAATAGGACCGTAAGGACCGCTATCGTCAGCAGTTAGCGCAACCATATCGTCATGAGTTTGACCTTTTATATTTTGAACCAATCCCCTTTTACAATGCCCTTCAAAGTGAATGCCGTCTTGGTTATAAAATTTTGGCGCGCCTTGGTTAAACTCAATAAAAATATCGCAAACCTTAAAGTCTTCTAAATAAGCGCCTTGGAAACAGTATGTAACTGCGTCCTTAAAATGCACGTTTTTAAGCGTAAAGTTTTTGATTCTACAAAATCTCATACAAAAAGACGAATATCCAAAGTCGAGAAGCGCGTTTGCTTTTTTTGCAGCTTTAAGGGTAAAATCGCCCCTACTAACACCCAGTCTATCAAAGGCTGTTTTGCCGTCTTTTCCGGGGAACCAATATGGATTAGGCTCTTGATTTTTGTTGTTCATATCCCAAATTCCACCGTCTACGCAAACGTTTTCTTTCCAACTGTTAAAATCGCAGTCGGTAAGCATTTCGCAGTTAGAATCGTCGGCAAGTTTAATAACTGTCGTGGGGGATAATTTAAGAGTTTGACCACCGTGAATTTTAAGTGTTTTATCTATTAAATAAAAGTTTTTTGGGCGGGGCAAGCAAACTTCACTAACTCCACTATCAAGCATTTCTTGAATAGCAGGAAAGTCGCTACGTATACCGTCTCCATAAAGCTCGTTTTTCATAAAATCACCGTTAAAAAGTTTTTGTTTTACAGTTTATTTTAGTTTACTATACACTTTTAAAAAAGTCAATAATATTATAAAACAAAAAAGATATAACCCCTAAACATACAAAAAAACCAGCCCTATTAGGACTGGTTTTTGTAAGTTTAATTAGTCTTTATTTTCGGTGGTGTAGTTATCGAAGTAACCGCTTATCCAAATTATAGGCGTTCCCTTGTCGCCAGAACCAGAAGTTAAGTCGCAGAGCGAACCGATAAGGTCGGTTAAACGACGTGGGGTAGTTCCCATTTGACCAACAACTTTGCTGTCTTTTTCAGAAATCTTTTTCTTAATTGCATTTTTAAGTTCTTCGCCTTTAAGGTCGGCAAAATCGTTGTCCGCAAGATATTTTAATTTAAGTTCGTTAGGCGTTCCTTCTAAGCCTTCGGTATAAGCAGGGGAAACAACAGGGTCTGCAAGTTCCCAAATCTTTCCAACAGGGTCTTTGAACGCGCCGTCGCCATAAACCATAACTTCAACTTTTTTGCCAGTTGCTTCAAAAATGTTTTTAGCAATAGCGTCAACAACAGGCTTACAATCTCTTGGGAAAAGTTTTATAGATTCTTCGGTAGATTTGTTAGAGCCAAGCAAACCGTATTCAGGGTTGTAACCGCTTCCGTTAACGGGTGCGTTTAATATGTCGTCTAAACCACAAACAACGTTTGCTCCGCCTTCTTTAAGCAATCTCTTGGTGCGGAAACGTGTGTGAATATCGCATGCTAAAACGTTTTTAGTATAAGGAAGAATAGCCTTTGCGTTGTTAGCAAAGATAATTTCGCATTCAGCGCCTTGTGAAGTGATTAAATCTCTGTAATAAGCCACGTAGTCCATGCCCGTAAAGGTGTGTTTTGCTTCGCCAAAGTATTCTCTATATTTTTGTTCAGTCAAAACGTCGGTGTATGGGTTAACGCCCTTTTCATCTAAAGCATCTAAAGAAATAAGGTGGTTGCCTACTTCGTCTGAAGGGTATGAAAGCATAACGACAACTTTCTTAGCGCCCTTTGCAATACCTTTTAAGCATACTGAAAAACGGTTGCGAGATAGAATTGGGAATATAACGCCGATGGTTTCGCCACCGAGTTTTGCTTTAACGTCACAAGCAATATCGTCTATAGTAGCATAGTTTCCTTGCGCTCTTGCAACGATAGCTTCGGTCATAGCAACGACGTCTTTATCGTGGAATTTAACGCCTTCAACAGCGCTTGCTTCCAAAACGCTATCGGTAACAACTTTAACAATGTCGTCACCTTGTTTAATGATGGGGGCACGAACCCCGCGTGAAATAGTTCCGAACAAACGGCTCATAATAATCTCCTTAAAAAGAGTAATTTAATTTACGTATATATTATATCACGGCAAAATCTAAATGAAAAGATTTTTTTGTTATGTTTATATAAGTATTGCTTATAATAAAAGTTAAGTTTTGTCAAGTTTGTTTTTGTTTATATATTGTTTAGGCGAAAGTCCTATTTCTTTTTTAAAAACCGAGGAAATATATAGTGGGTCGCTAAACCCAGATAAAATCGCCACGTTTTTGATAGAGTCTAATCCTGTGTCTAACAAAAATATAGCATTTTTTATGCGAAGGGAACGCAAATAATCAACGAACCCTGTTTTAACGTTTTGTTTAAACAGATGAGAAAGGTATTTTTCGTTGTAGTTTAAGTTATCGGCAAGCGTTTTTAGGCTAAATTCTGGGTTTGAAAAATTTAAATTTGCAAGTTTGGTCATCTCTTCAACCAAAGGTTGCTGGTCGGTTTTTTGAGCAACCAACTTTGAAAATGTATAAAGAATTAAACTTTCTGCAACCAAATCGGCATTGTTTTGCGCGGAAAAAAACAAGCAATCTTTCCAAAATGGAATTAAATAGTCAAACTCGCTAAACTTCCTGTTTAGATCGCTTATTCTAAACCTATCGAACAACTCGTTTGCACGAGGACCACGAAAAGCAACGTAAGAGTATTCTAAATTTTGCACGTTTTCGCAGTGCAAACTATCGTTTTCGAAAGCGAAAATCAAGTCACCATATTTTGCGTCGATTTTTTGTTTATTGTTAAAAACAAATTTTCCTTGACCGATAGTAACCAAAAACAGAAAGTTGCTGTCAAGCTTTTTATCTTGTTCTATGACCGTTTTGTTTTTTTCTAAAACAAACGATTTTATCTCAATTGAGTTTGTCGTTGAAGTAGTGGGGAATTTGCAAACGTTAAATTTATCCATAAATTTATCTCCTATTAATATTATAACTAAAAAAACACTAAAATCAAACTAATTTACATAAAAATATAGAAAATTTCTATTGTAATTGAGTTAAGAAGCGATTAAACTTAAAATGTAAAAGGGAAGAGAGAAAAGTGATTTACTATTTATTGATTATAATAGCCGTGACAATGTTTGGCGGAAGCTTTGCCTTTCAAGACGGATATCGAAAGCTTAGGGGTAGTGCGTTTAAGGTTAGCCAACAATATGCGCTGACAGGTGGCATAGGTGGATTGATTTTATTGTTTATAATAAATGGAGTAAGTCTTAAATTCACACCGTTTACCGTTATTATGGCAACCGTTAGCTCGATAAATGGTTTGCTTTTTGGCTGGTGCGCATTTATGGCTCTTGGCAAAACTAATCTATCCGTGTTTTCGCTTTTTTCAATGTTAGGTGGAATGGTTTTACCCTTTTTACAAGGAATTATTTTTTATCATGAGCCGTTGACTTTGGCAAAGGGTATTTGTTTTGTCTTAATAGTTGTGGCGCTTTTAATTACCGTTAATAAAGGGGATAAAAATGGTGGTTTTATTTACTACGCGGGTATTTTCGTGTTTAACGGAATGAGCGGAGTTATTACCAAGATTTTTACTTCTGCCAATTTTGAAAAGGCAAGCGCAACCGATTATAGCATATGGGCGACCATTGTAGGCATAGTTATATCAGCCGTAATGTTGCTGACGATTTTTCGTAGAAAACAACCGGAAGAAAAGCCCCAAACGTTACTTAGTGAAACGTTATGCGTGGCGTCGGGTGTGTTGAACAAAGTGGCTAACCTACTTTTAGTAATAGCACTTGCGCACGTTGACGCTTCGGTGCAATATCCAATGGTTACCGGTGGGGTAATGATAATTTCCACCGTGATAAGTTTATTTAGTAAAAATAAGCCGACGATTAAGCAAGTAATTTCGGTTGGCGTGGCTTTCATAGGGCTACTTGCATTATTTTTAATTCCAGTATAAAATAAAAATTAGGGAGAATTATTATGGCAAAAATCAGAGTAGGTATTTTTGGAACGGGTAGAGGCGTTGACCTTGCAAGAAACTTTTTATATCACAACGACTGTGAAGTAGTTGCTCTTTGTGATAATCGTCCTGACAGATTAGAAAAGGGTGTAAAAAGGCTTGGCAAAACGGTCAAAACCTTTACAGATTTTGATGAGTTTTTAAGTAGTGGCATAGATGCCGTTGTTTTAGCCAATTTTTTCCACGAACACGCACCCTATGCTATAAAATGTTTTGAAAAGAACGTTCACGTTTTTTCAGAATGTATATCAAACGGAACTATGGCGGAAGGCGTTGAGTTAATTCGCGCATTTGAAAAGAGTAAGAGCATTTATTTTATTGCTGAGAATTATCCGCAAATGTTTTTCAATAGGGAAATGAAACGCATTATTGACAGTGGCGTTCTTGGTAGAATAGTTTATGCAGAAGGTGAATACAATCACACGGGCAACGCTACCACCAAAGAGACTAAAGAGAGTTTGATTTATTTTGAACAACATTGGAGAAACTATTTACCAAGAACCTATTACGTAACGCACGCGTTAGGCCCACTTATGAGAAATACGGGGGCAACACCAAAAAGGGTAACGTGTTTCCCCATTAAAAAAGATGTAACGAATCGTCCTACAGCAAGTCAAGTTGGCGATATTGCAAGTGCGATGATTACCCTTAACGATGATGGTTCGGTATTTAGATTTTTTGGACATTCTTCTTTTGGCGGAACGGAAAACTCCTATCGTTTTTGCGGAACCAAAGGTCAAGTGGAAAACGTTAGGGCTATGGGCGGTCAATTGAATTTATTGTTTAACGAGTGGGATAAACCGGAAGAATTAGAAAAATGCCACGTTCAATATACCCCTGGATATAATGATCCACAAGAAGAGTTGGTTAAACAAAGCGGACATGGTGGCGGTGACTTTATAACAACGAGAATGTTTATAGAGTGCATAGTCAAAAACGTTCAACCAGAACACCCCTTTGATATTTACGGAGCAATAAACATGAGCTCGGTTGCTATTTTGGCGCATAGGTCTATGATGGAAGGTGGCGTGCCATACGATATTCCTGATTTTACAAAGGAAGAAGTTAGAAAACAATACGAAAATGATAGGGCAACCCCATTTTATTATAGCAATGGCCAAACCCCTACAATACCTTGTAGTTCTGATCCAAATTATAAAGCAAGTGAAGAAAGTTTAAAAAAGTATAGAGAGTTGTAAATATTATTAAAGGCTCTGCCAAACGTGGCAGAGCCTTTAATATTTATTTGCGTTTAATTTTAATTGTCGGTTTTGTTAAAATTCCGAGTGGGCGCATGTGATAGCCGTAGTCCCAAGCAGAGCCTTCCGAACGCCAATAGTCAGGTCCGATATAAATACGTTTTTTATCTGCGTTAAGGTTATGTAGCGCAGAGAAAGTATTGTATCTCGTTCCAAAGAGCGTAAAGGTTAGCGTATGCTTGCCTTTTGGAAGGTTTTTAATATCGAGTTCAAATGGTGAGAAAGCAATTCTGCCTTTATCTATTCCGTCAACGCTAACCCCAACTAATGCACCGCGGTAATGTGGAATTTGAATTTTTACGTCGCTTTGCTTATCAAGTTCGATTTGCGTAAAATATTCGATGTTTCCACCATAGAATGATAACCCTTGAGTAGATACGTCGCTAAAACTGAGTTTTTCAGGACGCGAGATAATTTCCACGTAGTCGCCTATAACTTGCGTTCCAAAATCGCCAAGTAGATAGCACGATTCAAGGTCTGTTCTAAGACCAAACGTCATTTCCAAAACCAAAAGGTTTTGTCCCTTTTTAACGTTTCCAATTTTAACCGTCTTAATCTCTTTATCTACGTAATAACCAACGGGGGTATTGTCAATGGCTACGCCGTTAAGCGTAATCTTGGTGTTGTTTGGATGTTCTAACGCGAGCAAGGCGTCTTTAACGTCTATTTTACTGTTTATAACGTATTCTAACTTCACCACGTTGTCTTCGGGGGCATTGGGAACAGCCCACGGTTGAACAACCTTAAACTTTCTAAGGTCAAGCCCAAGCTCCGTTCTAACAGCAGAGTCTATTCTCATAATTTCTTCAGGTCCTTGCCAAGCCCCGCCGTTTACCGAGTATCTTGCCATATCTAAAAGTAAAACGTTTGGCTCTTTTAAAGCGTATTCGCAAGTTTGCGGAATGAAAAGTTCACAATGCTCGTCGCTAATAGCTTCTTCTAAGTATTCGCTCGGTGCATTTACGGGGGAAAGTTTAACGAGTAAACTATCTAAATCGTAAAGTGTTGCGTAAAACTCGGTAGTCTTTCCGTCAGTTTTATATGACATAGGGCGAATGTCGCCACTTAAAGTATCGTAGAGCGTAACCGAGTAACTTCCGTCAACTGTAAATATCAAACTTTCAGGCGTTATTTGATGTGGGAGTTGTGGCTTATTGGTGTGTGTAAAGAAAAGCCATTTGTCATCGCCGTCAATTCTTGCCGTGCACATAAGATTATTTGGCTTATAGATATTAGTGGTTGGGTTTCCCCATACCTTTACTTGTTTGCCCATAATACTTTCCACGGTGTTTTGGGTTGCGTAACGAATATTGACGTTGTATCCCTTTCCGATAGCGTCAAGGAGTAAACTTTGCGAGCGTGGAATAACTTTTGCTTTTTCTAAAAGAGCAAGAGGCTTATCGCTTTTAACGGCATTAACGAACTCAGGTTTTCTACCCATTATAATAAGGTTGCCACCGTTACAAGCAAAGTCGTTTAAGACGCTTAAAGTGTGTGGACGTAAGGTCATGCAGTCGCTTGCAATAATTACTTCGTATTGCATTTTGCCAACCTTTAATGGGTTAGTTCCCTTTTCGCAAAGGTCGGGAAGAAGCGTTTCGCTTATAAGGTCAAAGTCGTAGCCGTTTTTAAGAAGCCATTCGGTAGTTTGTTTATAGTTTCCGTCTATCTCGTCGATAATTTCTTTGCTTTCCGCCATAGAGCCGTAAATCATTTTGAAAGTATCTACGGGATAAATGACTCCGATTTTAACGTCGGCAACGCCACGAGTAAGCGCGGTGTTGATACGCGCGTAATGGTCTTCTAAATATTTATATTCTAAATGCCAAGGCGACTGATAGGAAATGGGGGCAGGGTAATCTCTTTTGCCTTCGCCTTTCATCGATTGCCAAGCAAGGTGTTGCACGCGAACGTTTACGCCAAGACAAGCAAGCCAATCCCCTTGATATTTATGCCCGCGGAAATCAAAGTCCCAACCGGTAACACCGTAAAGTTCTGCAAGCATAGCGTCTTTGCCATATTGACGGCAAACAGACCTACATTGAATAGGAGTGTTAAACACCACGTCGTCGCAAAGAATATCAATGCCGGGCATTTGCATGTTTTTATAGCAACGCATGTTGTCGCCATTATCGAGCATGGCTTCCCAAAGCGCGTCTTCGCCAAGCATGTGACCGGAAAGTGGAAGTCCGTTATCTTCGCACCACTTTGCAATGTTGTCAATGAATGCCGAACAAAATCTACTCGATACGTGCGTGTAATAGTTAAAGCGCGTCTTGTATGCGTGAACGTCGTCCGTAGTATAGAAAAGTTCGGGCAAATAATCTAAAATATCTTCGCCGTATTCGGCTTTATAAGTGTCGTCAAAATCAGTTGTCCAACTAAAACCAATATCGTTTTTGTGGAAACCTGAACGCGCCGTTAAAGAGCCGTAAAGTTGAGGTTCGTCGGTAAATATTGACGGAATAGCACTCCCAAACAAATCTCCAACAGAGTTTTTGAACGCTTGGTAGGTAACCTTTATAAACTCATCTATGGCGTTTTTATTCATAGTGTCTACGTAAGACTGATAGTTATATCTTGGCTCTCCACCTTGACGTTGTTCTAAGAAAAAGTAACGCTTTCCATCACATTTGGCATTTCTGTCGATTTTTTTATAAGAAAGCATTTTTCCGTCTTTGCCAATTTCAACTGAAAAGGCGCAAAGAAAGTATGGCTTGCCAGTTTTTTTAGCTTGTTCCTTACTTGTGGCGCAATCTAATTTATCGGCAAAGCACATTTTTATAAACTTTTGTCTATATTCTGGGTTTTTGGTAACGAATCCACCTGCCACGCCCGAAGGCCATCTGTCTTCATCATAAAGCCAAGCCGTCATACCTTCTTTTTGTGCTTTTTCCGCACAAAAACGAATGGCGTCCATATAGCCTTCGCCAAGATATGGCGTTTCTAAACCTTGGCGAACGTGCATATTAAATCCGCCAAAACCCATTTGCTTAAAAATATCTATTTGGCGAGCAAGTTCTTGCTTTTCAAGTTTAGAATTCCACGCCCAAAAAGGCGCACCGCGGTATTCTGCGGTGGGGCACTTAAATAATTCGTCAGATAAAGTTTTTTGTTTACTTTTACTAAAATACATAAAATTATTTTTCTCGTTCTATAATTTCTTCTAAACGTTTTTTGCAAAAATCTAAAAATTTATGCCAAAGCGTATGGTCTATAAATGTGTTTTTGCCTGTTTCTTTTAGAATTTTAGCTTTGTTAAAGGTATCGTTGTTCCAAGTATGGTTGCCAATAAAAACGTCTACGTGTTCTTTTTGTAATCTTTCAATTGAGTTTAGATATGCTGTTCTGCAACCATCAAAGTCAAATTTTTCTTTAACTAAAGTGTTTGCACCAGCACCACCAAACGAACCTACTCGATAAGTTTTTCCGTTATCGTTAACGTTAAAGAAAAATGAAAGTGTTCCTTTTGTATGACCTGGGGTTTCCATAAAGGAAATAGTAATATCACCGAGAGAAAGGGTATCGCCATCGCTAATTTTTATATCAGCTGTAAAATATTTTTGCGCTTTTTCAAAATCTTCTTTTCCGATGATGGTTTTTGCACCAGAGAGTTGGCTAAAAGCACTTGTTCCCTCAACGTGATCCCCGTGCCAATGAGTGTTAATTATATACTTAACGTCGGTTGGCTTAAAACCAAGTTTATATATGGAGTCTACAAGTAGGTAAAGGGTGTTGGCGTAGCCTGTGTCAATTAAAATTAAACCGTCGCTGGTGTCTATTAGGTGAGAAGATGCCTGATAAGTTCCTACAAAGTAAACGCCTTTAATAATTTCAAATGGTTCTATACTCCCTTCCCAAGGGTTAATGAATTTCTTTCTTTCGAACATTGTTTTACGATTAATTAAGTTTAGCAACTACTGCGTCGCCAACTTGCTTTGTAGAAGCGCTTCCGCCAAGGTCAGGGGTAAGCGTTTTCTTTTCAACTAACATTTCTTCAATAATATCGATAAGTTTTTTGCCCCAATCTTCGTGACCGAAGAAATCTAAGAGTTGACTTGCTGACCAAACGGTTGCAAGTGGGTTAGCAAGACCTTTGCCTGCAATGTCGGGAGCAGAGCCGTGGATAGGCTCGAACATAGATGGGAATTTTCTTTCTGGGTTAAGGTTAGCACCTGCGGCAAGCCCCATACCGCCTTGAATAGCAGCGCCAAGGTCGGTTAATATATCGCCGAAAAGGTTAGAAGTAACAACTATTTCAAAACGTTTAGGATCTTTAACCATAAACATACTTGCAGCGTCAACAAGGTAAGAATAAGTTTTAACTTCAGGGTAGTCAAGAGAAACTTCCTTAAAGATTTTATCCCAGAAAACCATAGAGTAGTTAAGCGCGTTGCCCTTGCTTATGCTCGTTAAGGTTTTGCCTTCCTTTTTAGCAAGTTCAAAAGCATAGCGAATAACTCTTTCTGTGCCTTTTCTACTAAATACGCCGTCTTGAATAACGACTTCGTTAGGTTGGTCTTTAAATAGCCAACTACCGCTACCTGCGTATTCGCCTTCGGTATTTTCACGAACGAAAACCATGTCGATATCTTCTTTCTTAACGTCTTTAAGTGGACATGGTGCACCGTTTAGGAGTTTAACGGGGCGAAGATTAATGTATTGGTCAAAGCTCTTTCTGATAACCAAGAGCAAATCCCATAAAGAGATATGGTCGGGAACTCCTGGGGAACCTACCGCACCAAGGAAAATCGCATCGAATTTTTTTAACGTTTCAATGCCGTCGTCAGGCATCATTTTACCCGTTTCTTTGTAGTAATCACAACCCCAAGGGAAGTGAGTAAATTCAAATTTAAAGCTTCCGTCAAGTTCAGCAACCTTGTTTAATACTTTAACGCCTTCTGCTAAAACTTCAGGGCCTATTCCGTCGCCTGCAATAACTGCAATTTTGTGTATAATCATTTTATATTCTCCTTTCTGTTTATTTACTAAGTCTTAATATTTTTACTGTGTGTGGTGGCATAATTTCGTTTAGGGTAGCCGTTGGTTTAAGGTCGTTTTTTGCCCAAACGTCGCGAACGTTATAACATTCGTCTAAATGCACTTTAACCGTTTGTTCGCCTTCGCCAAGGTTAAGAAGCATATATGCGAGATCGCCGTTTTCCAATCTCTTTTTCCAAACGTGAACGATTTTGTCACCTTGTTCAATCAAAAGCACGGGCTTTGCAAAATCGAAAGCACAGTCTTGGTTGATAGCAATAACTTCTTCGTTGCAGTATAAACTGAGTTCAAACTCGTCCATAAACGAAAGATTACTGCTAATTTGAATGGGGGAGTTAAGGAATGCGCGAATTGAGTAAGAAACGATTTGTTCGTCTTCATTAAAGCCGTGTTTGGGGTTTTTGAAGTATTCTAAAAACTCAAATAAATAGCACTTTCCAGTATCGAGCATGTCAAGGTCAAAGAAATGCCCTTTGTTCACGTAGTCGATAAAGTCAAAATACGTGCGATAGATTTCTAAAAGGTTATCCCACGTCGCAATGGAGTCGGGGTTATTTCTATAACTGTTGCAATGCTTTTCCCAATAGGTGTGATACTCGGGGCGTGCGCGAACGCTCACGCAAAAACCCATATCCCTATTAAGGCTTGCAAGTTCCTTTCTCATAAGTTCTGCGTTTATTGGATCGCAAGGACGCCAATCGTATTTAAGATAGTCGAACTCCCATTCTTCCCATTGTAAAGCGTTGTTTCTTTCCTTTCTGATAACGCCAACGCCACCCCTTTCGTCAGCAAACCTATCGTCAGGCTCGCCCTGAGTGCAACCAGGGGGGAGTGGAACGGCATCCATAGAACAACCGAAAGCGTTTAGCATAGGCGTAGAGTAAATTCCGCACTTAAAACCTTTTTGGTGGAGTCTATCAACCATTCCTTTAATGTCGGGGAATTTTTCGTTTGGCATAACGGCGTCAAACTTCCCACCGTATTGACCTTGCCAACCTGAATCTGTATTGACAAAGTTATAACCGTATTCGGTTATGCCACTTTTTAGCATAAGGTCAGCCGTTTCTTCAATATTATTTTGGGTAACTTGATAAGCAAAAGCGTTCCAACTTGTCCAACCGAGAAGTGGTGTAACGCAAACGTTCCCTTGTTGAATTTCAAGGGTAACCTTTTTAACGGCTTTTCCAAGCGAGTTGGTAGCGGTTAAAGTAACTTCATAGTTTCCACTCTTTTCTATTTTGCCACTAATAATTCCGTCATTAAGGGAAAGCCCTTTGGGAAGGTTGTCAGCACTAATGGTTAGTGGACGAGTTCCCGTAACGGGGATTTTTATTAAAATAGGTTTGTTTGGCGATGCGCCGATTATTGACGCAAGGTTTATTTTAGGTGAGCCTTCAAAAGGCTTAGCAGTTGCAATTTGCGTATATCTCATAACAAACTCCTTTTACACTCTCTATATTTTACTACATTTTTTTATAAAAAGGAATAGTAAAAAGGTAAATATTTTAAAATGATTCGATAAAAAGTTGGACAAAACAGTATAAAAAACGAGTAGAGAAAGAAAATAATGTAAAGGAGACTTATTATGAACAAAAATATGCTTACAACAAAAGAACTCACGCTTTTATCAGACCTTTTGGTTTATGAAGAAAGCGCGTGCAAGAAAGCACGAATGTATTCAAAATGTTTAACGGATAAGCGTTTTGCAGAGGAATTTAGCAGAATTGCCGACAACCACCAAAGACGTTTTAACGCATTATTAGAATTATTATAAGGAGAAAAATATGGATTACAATTGTTGTTCACTTAATGAAAAAGACAGTTTACAAGATATGCTTAACTTAGAAAAGACGATGGTCAAAGTTTACGGCACGGTAATTACCGAAGGATGTTCTAAGGAATTTAGAAAAGTAGTTCAGGAAAACCTTAACGAAAATATAAACGACCAAATAGACGTATACTTTATGATGACCGAAGGCGGATATTCGCAGGTAACCACCGCAGAAGAAGAACAAGTAAGCATGCAAAGGGAAAAGTTTAACGAGATAAAAAACCAACTTAATTAAGTGGAAATAAAAAAACCACGCTCCCATTTAGGAGCGTGGTTAAATTTTTACTTAAATTATTTATCCTTTCTTGTAACAATGTATTTAGTTAAGAACATTGCGCCGAGAAGAATTGCAATTGCGATAGGAAGTGCAACATACCACATTTGAACAAAGCCTGCGATAATGAAGCTTACGAAAGAGATGCTTGCAACGAAAACGGCGTAAGGAATTTGCGTAGAAACGTGATTTAAGTGTTCGCACTCAGCGCCTGCACTACTCATAATGGTGGTGTCTGAAATTGGTGAGCAATGGTCACCGCAAACAGCACCAGCAAGACAAGCGGAAATACCGATAATTCCGAGTGGATCGGTTGGAGCAAACATTGCGGTTACGATAGGAATAAGTATACCGAACGTTCCCCAAGAAGTTCCGGTTGCAAAAGCGAGCAAGCAAGCAACTAAGAATATGATTGCAGGTAAGAACTTGTTAAGAGTTGCAGCGCTACCGTTCATAAGGTCGCCAATGTAATAAGCAGCACCGAGTTCGCCCGTCATGTTCTTTAATGCAGTAGCAAAGGTCAAGATGAAAATTGCAGGAACCATTGCGATAAAGCCTTTTGGAAGAGCTTCCATAGCTTGTTTGAAGTTGATAGTCTTTCTTGCAATCAAGTAAACGATAGTGAGAATGAGAGCAACAAGACCACCCCAAGGAAGAGCAACGGTTGCATCGGTGTTAGCAAAAGCTTCGATAAGTGAAGCGCCGTCGAAAGGACCGCCAACGTAAACGAGAGCGAATATGCTGAATATTAAAAGGAATACGATAGGGAGAACTAAATCCCAAACTCTACCGCAAGAACTTCCTTCGTCATCGTTAGAAGCAACTCTTGCACCTGAGAACAAGTCGCCGTTTTCTGCGTTGATTTCGTGTTTTCTCATTGGACCGAAGTCAAACTTCATCAACGTTAACGCAAGAACGAATACTATGGTTAACAATGAGTAGAAGTTAAACGGAATAGCCATGATAAAGAGTGAGAAGCCTTGACCGTCAGCCGCATATTGAGAAACGGCAGCCGCCCAAGAAGATATGGGCGCTATCATACAGATAGGCGCAGCCGTAGCGTCGATAAGGAAAGCGAGTTTAGAACGGCTTATCTTGTGCTTATCGGTAACAGGACGCATAACCGAACCAACGGTTAAACAGTTGAAGTAGTCGTCGATAAAGATTAAAATACCTAAAACGAAAGTGCATAGCGCAGCGCCCACTTTGGTTTTAACGTGAGTCTTAGCCCATTCGCCAAACGCACGGCTTCCGCCCGCCTTGTTGACCAGCGCAACCAATATGCCAAGTTCGATTAGGAAGATAAAGATACCTGCCGTTCCCGAAACAGCGTTTATTAAACCTGTGTTAACGACCGAGTCGATAGTTTTAACAGGGCTGAAATCGTTTATGAGAATTGCGCCAGAAAGTATACCGATGATTAGAGATGAGAAAACTTCCTTAGTGATAAGCGCCAAGCCTATTGCAATGATAGGTGGAAGCAACGCCCAGAACGAGCCGTTAACTTCATGAGAGCCACCACAAGTTTCACAACAGTCGGGGCAAGCGATAGTGTAGCAATTTCCCTTGCCGTCGCAAGTTTCACAAACAGCGCCATCAACTATACCTTCGTCACAATCAGGACAAGTAAAGCTTTCTTTTGTAGTAATAGTATGTGCGTCTTTACACGTTGAGCAAATACTTACTTCGCCGTTAGTCGTGCAGTCGGGACAGGGCAAGGACTTGTGAACTACGCCTGTTGCTGTAAGCACGATTAAAAGAGTAAGGATAACGACAGATGCAATCATAAGCGTTATACTCTTTTTGTTGAAAAATCCTTTACGGATTAAACTTTTTGAGTTTGACATACAAACACTCCTTTGTAAATTTTTCCAAAGTTAATATACATTAAATATAAAGGCAAAAAGTAAAACTGTCAATAGTTTTTTAGTTTTTTGCATTAAATCAGTTAAAATTTGTTGCATTTTACCGTTAAAAAATTGTATACTCTAATAAAAGAGAAGGTTTTCGGTCAACACTTCTATAAAACAACCGACAAAACTAACGTCAAACCCTTCTCTTTAAGGAGGGCTTTTTTAATGCCTAAAAAAACACTTTTGTTGGCGCGTGCAGGGATAATCGCATCGCTTTACGTAGTTTTATCATTCGTAACTTTTCCCATATCGGGCGGGGCAATACAGTTTAGAATAGCCGAAGGCTTAACCCTTTTGCCATTGTTTTTTATTGAGTCCGTGCCTGCGTTATTTGTTGGGTGTATGCTCTTTAACCTTATAAGCGGTCTGCCCGTCTACGACGTAGTTTTTGGAAGTTTAATCACTTTGGTCGCTGGAGTATGCACTTGGGGTGTAGGTAAGGCGCTAAAAAACAAGTGTGTAAAAATTATCGTTGGCGGAACTTTCCCCGTTTTGTTCAATGCCTTTTTTCTTCCCGTTATTTGGTATTTTTGCTACGGACAGTTAGAGTTTGCATATATACTTTCGGTGTTGTCTTTACTAATAAGTCAAGCGCTTTCGGTATACGCCGTTGGAACGTTTTTATCTATTGCCGTCAGCCGTCTAAAAGACAAAAAAGTTAAGTTTTTCGATTAAAAAAAGACCGTTTTCACTAAGAAAACGGTCTTTTTAGATTATTCAATTACTCTGAAAGGATTATATACTATCCAATAGAATATAAGCCAGAGTCCCGATAATCCAACGAGTGAATAGATTATTCGAGAAACCACCGCGCCGCCGCCTGCACCGAAGATAGCCGCTACAAGGTTAAAGTCGAAAAGTCCGACTAAGAACCATACGATTGCGCCGATGATAACCAAACAATATGCGATAATTGTAGTTATTCTCATAATATCCCCCTAAATAAATTTTGTGCAAGGGAGATTTTTTTATGCAAAAAATATCCCATATGGCTTAAAAAGTGATATAATAGGCGTATACGAAGGTGAAAAATGTTAAAAAAGTTTATATCTTATTACAAACCGCATAAAACTATGTTTTTCTTCGATATGCTTGCTTCTTTCGTCGTGGCGATGGTGGGCATAGTATATCCTATTTTAACAAGGCAAATGCTAAACGAATATATTCCGCAAAGACAGTCGGATATGATAATCTTTTTCGGATGTTTGCTACTTGCCCTTTACCTAATAAGAATGTTCCTTAACTACTTTATTCAATATCAAGGGCATATGATAGGCGTTAAGATGCAAGCGACAATGCGAAGCGATATGTTCGACCACTTGCAAAAACTTCCCTTTAAGTTTTACGACGACCATGAAACGGGCAAAATAATGAGTCGTATGACAAACGACCTTTTTGAAGTTAGCGAACTTGCTCACCACGGCCCGGAAAACTTGATTATCTCGTCGGTTAGCATACTCACGGCGTTCGTTTATTTAATGACCATAAACGTTTGGCTGACCTTAATTATCTTTTTCTGCGTTCCATTCCTTATTATAATATCTTTTGCGTTGAGAAAGAGAATGCACAAAGCCTTTACCGAAAGCAGAAAGGCAATCGCTCAAATAAACGCGTCGGTAGAGAGTAGCGTTTCGGGTATAAGGGTATCAAAAGCCTTTAACAACGCGAACAAAGAAAAGGAAAAATTTGAAGAAGGGAACGAGAGTTTCGTAACCGCGCGTAAAATGTCTTACAAGGCAATGGGCTTATTTCATTCTACCACCACTTTCGTTACCGAAGTGTTTAACGTAGTAGTTCTTATTGCAGGCGGAATATTTTTATACGCAGGCAAAATTCAACTTGGCGACTACACGGCGTTTATAGTTTCGGTAAACATTTTTCTTGCGCCCGTTCGCGCTCTTATTCAGTTTATGGAACAATGGCAAAACGGCGTTTCAGGGTTTAAGAGATTTATAGAAGTTTTAGAAGCAGAGCCCGAAAAGGACAAGCCGGGCGCTATTGACTTAACCGAAGTCAAGGGTGAAATAACCTTTAATAACGTAAACTATGGCTATGAAAAAGATAAGGACGTTTTGCACGATTTATCCTTAAAGGTAAACGTAGGCGAAGTGTTCGCACTCGTTGGACCGAGTGGCGGCGGAAAAACTACCGTGTGTCATTTGATTCCGAGATTTTATCCGGTAGAGCGGGGCAATATCTTGATAGACGGCATAGATATTAACGACGTTACCGCCTATTCTTTAAGAAAAAACATAGGCATAGTTCAACAAGACGTATATCTATTTAACGCAAGCATAAAAGACAATATTTTATATGGCAGACCAAACGCCACCGAACAAGAAGTGATAGAAGCCGCAAAGCGCGCTAACGTTCACGAGTTCGTTACGGGTTTAGAAAAGGGATACGACACCATTATAGGCGAACGTGGGATTAAACTTTCTGGCGGGCAAAAACAACGTTTATCAATTGCGAGAGTTTTCCTTAAAAACCCACCCATTCTCATATTAGACGAAGCCACTTCCGCGCTTGACAACACTACTGAAATGATGGTTCAACACTCGCTTAACGAGCTTTGCAAAGGTAGAACTACCATAGTAGTAGCGCATAGGCTTTCAACCGTTAAAAACGCCAACTGCATAGCGGTTATCTCTGACGGAAAAGTTATAGAAAAAGGCTCGCACGAGCAGTTGATAAGTTTAGACGGCGAATACGCAAGGCTTTACAATATGCAATTTAGAGAAGAATAAAAAAAGGCTCTCGAAAGAGAGCCTTTTCGTTTTAAATGAAAATGTTTTCTAAAACCAACTTGTCAAAGTTAATGCTTTCAACAAAGTCGTCTTTCTTAAACCTTAACACGTTATATTTAGCGTAGTTGAAAAGGTGGGTTTTTATAATAACGGGCGTGGGAATATCGAGCGCTTCGCAAATGTCTTTCACGTAGTCAAAAAAGAGCGAGTAGTCCATAGCGCCTTCCCGTTCATAAGTGAATTGTTTGACGATTTTATCTTTTAACATAACTTTTGCCCAAATTTTTACCATAACCGCTCCTTTAGGTCATATATTAACACGAAGACTTAAAAAATGCAAGTTAAAATTTGACAAAAAGCGGTAAAGGGTATATAATGAAAAAAATTTTTTGGCGCAACGGCGCGCGGAGTAATTATGGAAAAGATTAAAAACGGAATTATCAAACTACTTGGAGAAAACGCGAGATATACCGCAAAACAAATGGCGGATATGCTTGGCGAAAAAGAAGAAACCGTTACTATGCTTATGAACGAGTTGGAAAGTAGCGGAGTAATCGTTAAATACGCCGCCATAATAAACGCCGATGCAATGCAAGATTCTAAGGTTAAGGCTTTAATCGAAGTTAAAGTAGCGCCCCAAAAACTAAATGGGTTTGACGCTTATGCTGAACAACTCATTCATTTTCCCGAAGTGCAAAGTTTATATCTTATGAGCGGTGGTTTTGACCTTGCCGTTTTCGTTGAAGGTAAAGACATTACCGATATAGCACGTTTCGTTTCTGAAAAACTCAGCATTATCGACGGAATTGTGGGCGTTCAAACTCACTTTATCTTAAAGAAATATAAAATCGAAGGGCAGATAACCAAACTTCCCGAAAAGAATAAAAGGCAGATGTTCCAAGCATGAGAGACTTTATAAGCGATAGGGCAAGAAATATTCCCCCGTCGGGCATACGTAAGTTTTTTGATTTAGCGTCTAAAAGAAAGGACGTTATTTCTCTCGGCGTGGGCGAGCCTGATTTTATTACCCCGTGGGAAATTCGCGGGGCAGGGATTAACGCCCTTAAAAACGGATATACACAATACACTTCAAATAAAGGATTAGAAGAACTAAGACAAGAAATCTCTTTTTATCTTAAAAGCAGATTTTCGGTTGACTTTTCGGCTGACCAAACTATAATCACGCTGGGCGCAAGTGAAGCTATCGATATAACGCTTCGTGCCATAGTAAACGAAGGCGATGAAATTCTTATTCCCGATCCAAGCTACGTTTCGTATAAACCTTGCGTAGAACTCATGGGCGGTGTGGCCGTTTCGGTGCCTTGTAGCGGAGATAACGGTTTTAAACTTACCCCCGAAGCGTTGGAAAAGGTAATCACCCCAAAAACCAAGGCGGTAATTTTTCCATATCCAAATAACCCAACGGGCGGTGTTATGGAAAAAGAATATATCCAAAAAATAGCGCCTGTAATCTTAAAACACGATTTACTCGTTATCTCTGACGAAATTTACGCAGAACTTAACTATGGCGAAAAACATTGTTCTATTGCGAGTTTGCCTGAATTTAAGGATAGAGTAGTTTTAATTAGCGGATTTTCAAAGGCGTTTGCAATGACGGGTTGGCGTATAGGTTACGTTTGCGCACCCAAGCCACTTCTTGACACCATGCTTAAAATTCATCAATACACGGCAATTTGCGCGCCTATCTTTTCGCAATACGCTGCGTTGGAAGGATTAAAGCAAGGAAAATTAGACGGCTATCAAACGGTAGAATCTATGCGTGAAGAATACGATAGACGAAGAAGGTTTATGCTCGGTGCATTTAGAGATATGGGACTCGAGTGTTTTGAGCCAAAGGGGTGTTTCTACATTTTCCCTTGCGTTAAGAATACGGGAATGAACGGCGAACAGTTTGCACAAAACTTGCTCGAAAAAAAGAGTGTTGCAGTAGTCCCCGGGGTTGCGTTTGGCGAGTTCGGTAAAGATTACATTCGTTGCTCTTACGCATACTCAATGAATAATTTAGTTTCGGCAATGGAAAAAATAGCGCAGTTCGTTAAAGAAATAAAAGGTTAAATAAAAAGCGGTTTTTGTTTTCAAAAACCGCTTTTAAAGTCAATATCATTATATAAAACGGCAAGGGAATATGTTAAAATGTATTTGCTTAAAGGAGAATTTTATGCTTAAACTACTACCTCAGGTAAAGAAAATAGAATACTTAGAAGACTTTTTAACTGTAAAAGCAATCGCGCCCTTTGAAGGTAGCGTTGATTACAGACTTTTTAACGTTATAGATAAACTTCCAAAAGACAAAAAGGGAGCAAAACTTAGCATATTGGTTAAAGGCGAAAGTGGAGAAGGCTATCGATTAAGCGTTCGCCAAAACGCCATAACCGTTGAGGCGGATAGCGACGCAGGTGCTTTTTACGGCTTGCAAACTTTAAGGCAAATTTTTACAAGCGACAAAGTCCCTTGTGTTGATATTGAAGACGCGCCCGATTTTGCTTACAGAGGTTTTTATCACGACGTTACGCGTGGCAGAGTTCCCACTTTGCAAAGTTTAAAAGACCTTATAGACCAACTCGCTTATTATAAATATAATACTTTGCAACTTTACGTAGAGCATGCTTATCCTTTTAAAGAGTGCGAACAGGTAACCAACCTTTTAGGTGGGTTGACTTCTGACGAAATAAAAGAACTCGACGATTACTGCGCTGATAACTTTATTCGTTTCACGCCGTCGCTTTCTTCGTTCGGGCATATGTTTGAGATTTTAGAGCAAGATAAATACAAACATTTAAGGGTTCTTAAAGACTTTGTTGCAGGCGATAATTTTTGGGACGAGAGAATGAGTCATCACACTATCGACCCACTCAACCCCGAGAGTATCGAGCTCGTTAAAAGCCTAATAAATCAATACTCTGAAAACTTTACCGACGAGTATTTTAACATTTGTTGCGACGAAACTTTTGACCTTAAAAACTATCAGTTTGAAGGCGAAAAGGTGGAGCCAAGCAAACTTTACGTAGACTTTGTAAACAAAATAATTTCTCACGTTAAGTCCATTGATAAAAAAGTTATGATGTGGGCGGATATTTTACTTAGCCACCCAGAAACCATCGACCTTTTGCCAAAGGATACCATTTTCTTGAATTGGGATTATAGACCACAGCCCGAAGAAGAAAACATCATTAAATTTAAAGAACTAAACCGTCCGCAAATAGTGTGTCCGGGAACGTGGAGTTGGAACGACTTGTGCGAAAACGTAAACTATGCCGAAAGCAACATAAAACTTATGGCAGAGTATGGCTTTAAGCACGGCGCTATAGGAATGCTCACCACCAACTGGGGGGACTTTGGAAATCCTTGTTCTATAGAACTCGCGTCCTACGGTATGGCGCTTGGCGGTGAAAAGTCTTGGAATGCAAACTCGCCTGTTGACAATGAATTTTATCAAAGGGTAAACCATATAGTCTACGAGAATGAAAACGCTATGGAATACCTTCAAATATTAAACCAAATGCAAAACGGCGCAGATTATAACTGGCGTTCGCTCGTTCACAGTTACGTTCGCCATAAAAAGGGAGAACAGGTAAAGGAAACCGTCAAAAAAGAAAAACTTTTATCCACTCAAAAAACTTGTCAAGATTTAGTAGAGAGAATACAAAAAGACAAGTGGGAAAAGGGGGAATATAAATCGCAGATGATTCTTGCGGCAAAGGGAATATGCTTGCTTCAAGAATACGGCTTTGCAATGAGTGGCGAAAAACTAAACAAAATAATTGACGGCAAAAAATGGTTTGATGAATACAAAGAATTTTGGCTATCAAAGAACAAACCGTCAGAACTGTTTAGGTTTGAACAAATTTATAATTATTTAATAGAAAAATTCGGTTAAAGAAAAGTGCCACCGCGAACGCGGTGGCACTTGTTAGTTATAGAAATTATTAGTTAAAATCAAGAGCGACTATTTTGTTTGCAAAGAAGAATTTTCCAAATATGTATTTATTAGAAGCGCTTTCAGTAAGCGTTATAACCTTGCCTTTGTAATAGTCTAAGCCTTCTGCCATGGCAGGGCCTTTTATCTCTTTAACGCATTTTGTAAACCCAAAAACGGGCGCGCCGTCAAGCGTTGTTTCAAGGTCTACCGCGTCGCTTAAATTATAAACGTAATAAACGCTACTTTTTAATCCGTAAGAAGTGGACAAAATCATTTTTCCGTTAGGGGTAAAGCAAACGCCTTGCACCTTGTCGCGTATAGAGTATACCAAGTTTGGCTTAGTTAAATCGTCAAAAGAATATCTGCAAACTATGGCGTGGTTTTTCCCTTCGGGAGTTTGGTAGGGGTGAGTAGTAACGTATTTGCCCCCGTCGTGAAACTCGCCCACGTATAAATAGTTGTCGTCAGAGTAAACGAAAGACGCTTCGTTTGTTACGTCTACCGTTTGGTAAACGTTTACCACGTTGCCTTTTTTAGCATTAAGCACGTCGGAAAGCGAGATAAGATGCACTTGGTTTTCGCTGGCAAGATAAAGAATATTGTCCTTTCTTGCTATTCCCGAGCCGTGTCCCGAATACTTTTTGCCGTTTATGGAAATTTCTACCCAGTAGGAATTATCGTCAAGGTCGGTAACGTAAATTCTACTTGCAGAATGGTCTTTCATATATCCCGAAACTAAAATTTTGTCTTGTTCTTCGACTGCGCAAATTCCTTGACAAACAAAGCCGTCAGAAAGCCCTGGGTTTTTGCAAACGTTTTCTTTGATAGAGTAGTAATCTGAATAAATGGCGAATTTTAGAGCGTTGAAGCCACCGAAGATAAGCAAGAATAAACTTGCTAAAACTATTAAGATAATAAGGGCGATTTTGCCCGTCTTTTTTAATGCTTTCATTTGTTATTCCTTATAAAAACGGGGGCGATTTCGCGCCCCCTAAGTTTAGTTTACGTTTTTTAATTTTTTGCGTCTATCCGAACGCTTTTTAAGGTTAGTAAAGGCAAAGCCTATTATGATTGTTGAGTAGAAACTTAAAATTCTCCAAGTAATCATGGCAGGGAAAGCGTAACCGCTTACTTGTAAGCCTGCGCTTAAACCTAATCCCGTTTTGAATAAGAGATAGAAAGAAAGGTCGGCTGCGCCTGCGTTGCCAGGTGTTGGGATTATGGATATTGCAACGTTAATCAAAAAGCATAACTGAACAACTTGAAGCCATTCAACCATGCCACCGCCCCAATTAAACCCAAAGAAGCATAGAACAAAGTATGCGATACTCGTTCCGCAAATATGCTCTAAAAAGCTCATTAGGAAAGTGGATATAAACACCACGGGGCGAGAAGCGATTTTCTTAATGCAACGTGAGTTGTGGATAACCGTTTTATAAGTCTTCATCGCCGTTGCTTTTGGATTTTTTATTATGTGGAGTTTGTTGCCTATGTGCAAAACGCCTGCAACTAACTTAGAAGTAAATCTTGGAAGAAGCGAGAACAAAATGATTATGACGGGCATAATCAAACTGAAAGAAAGACCAACTATTGCCACTATGTTTAAGATGGTGGGCATAACGCCGATCATTTCGCTTGGGATATCGAGCGTGTTAGAAGTATACATAAACACGAAAGCAAACCCCATAATAACGAAAGCGATTTGGTTTAAGAAGTATGTTGCGATAGGCAAAGAACTTGCCACACCGCCATGCACTCCGTGTTTAGACAAATGGTAAATTTCAAAAGGTTGACCGCCAATGGCAAATGGGGTAACGTTGTTGTAGTAAATTCCAACGACGGCCGTTTCTAAACAAGTTTTAAGGTGGAACTTGCCCGTCATAGACTTGCACATTGCCGAGAGTTTAAGCGCTTTAAACCCGTAAAACCCGCCGAGCATCAACAGAGCAAGCAGTAAAAAATACCAGTTTTTAGAAAGGGTTTGCCAAACTTCCGACCAAGAAGGAAGTGGTTCGCCACTTGCGAAGTCGTTAATAGCCGTCCAAACGAGAACACCTACGACAACCACCACAAAGATAATCGAAAAAAGGTTTTTGATAAACCTTTGGCGTTTGTCTATTGCAGAATTATTTGGCTCGAAACCAAAAACGCCTTTCATAACTAATTGTTTGTGGTCGGCATTCTTAAAATCGTGTTCTTCCTTAACTTCAGGTTCGGGAACGATAGTTTCGGGCAAGTCTTCACCGCGAATTTGTATGGTGATAGGCTCTTTGGTCTTACTGTCGAACTCTATCTTTTGAATGATGGGGTCTTGTGGTTTAAGTTTTTTCATACCTAATCATTATAATAAAATAAAGGTGGTTTGTCAACACGAAAAAGATTTTAGTCTATTGTTGCCTTTTTTGGTGCGTTGTGTTAAAATAAAACAAAAAACGCGGAGGGAAAAATGAAAGACGTTAAAGCGCCAAAACTATCTATAATAATTCCATGCTATAACGTAAGCGAATTTTTGCCTGAGTGTTTTAAATGTTTGGATAACCAAACTTACCAAAATTTGCACGTTATCTTTGTAAACGACGGCAGTAAAGACAATACTCTTGACGTTATAAAGGGGTATTGCGCGACGCACCCAAACGCCGAGTATGTTGACGGCGAGAACGTAGGCGTTGGCGGAGCAAGGCAAAAAGGACTTGAAAAAATACAAGGCGAATACTTTTCTTTTTTAGACGTAGACGATTATATTTCCGATAATCACTTTGAAAATCTTGTTAAAATGATTGTCGAAAACAATGCGGATATGGGAATATGCGGGTTTAAGAGAATTAAAGAAAAGCGCGCAAAAAAATATACTTTTAAGAAAACGGCGATTAAAAGGATAAGCGAGTTTTTCGGGGAAGATGCGTTAAATCAGTATTTATCGCAAGAGAAATTCGATTTCGTTTTGTGGAATAAGATATTTTCAACCGAGCATTTAAGAAAAAGCGGTGCAACCTTTTTAGATTGTAGATATGGGGAAGAAGCCTATTTTCTTTTCAACTACTTTAAAAGGGTAAACAAGGTAGTGTATTCACCCGTTCAAACGTATCTTTACGTTCAGCGAAAAAAATCGCTAATGCACTCAGGGTTTAACCCTTCACGATTAGATATTTTGAAAAACTTAAATCTAATTAAAGAAGATGCCGAAAAGAACGTAAAAAGTGCATCTTCATACGTTTCGTCAATGCGCGCAGGCTATGCGGTAGGACTTTTATTCTTTATTAAAAAGAGCGACTATAAAGACAAGCAAGTAATAAGTGAAATTATTCAAACGTTAAAGCAAGACGCTAAGCAACTTAAATTTTGCAAAAAAACAGCGCTTTATAAAAGGTTGTTTATACCACTTATTCCGCCCATTGCTAAACTATTGTTTAGAAAAACTATAAAACAAGCATAAAAAAACGAACTCGTTCGAGTTCGTTTTTAATTTTTAGTCACTAACAACTATCAAGGTAATCTTTGCAGTTTCTTCGGGAGAAATTTTAATGGTTACGGGGAATCTTCCCGTAGTTTTTACGCCCGACTGCAAAATAATCTTCTTTTTATCAACGTCATAGCCAAGCTCCAAAAGTTTATCGGCAACTTCCTTGTTGGTAACGCTACCAAAAAATTTTCCGCCTGCGCCCGTCTTAACCTTGACGGTAACTTCTGCGCCGTTGATTTTTTCTTTTAACTCTTTGTTTGCTTTAAGTTCTTCCGCTCTATGGAAAGCTTGCGCTGCTTTTTGACCTTGGTTTTCGCTAATCGCTTGCGCGTCGGCAGGTTTAGCAAGCCCACGCTTAATTAAAAAGTTTTGAGCAAACCCGTCTTTAGCTTCAATTATATCGCCCGCTTTACCCGAGCCTTTAACGTCTTTTATAAGAACGACTTTCATAACGTATCTCCTTTAAGTTTACAATTATATTTTAACCTTAAAAACAAAAATTGTCAACGGCTAAAAGGTATATAAAATCAAGTTAAGTCAATAATAATAAAAAAGGAGATTTTTTATGAACAAAAATTATTCAATCAAATGCGACGTAACCCGTTGCAAACACAACGCGGACGGTTGCAACTGTGCGCTTGACCAAGTAAAAATTACTTGCGGATGTGGGGACAACTGCACTTGTTGTGGTGACTTTTCAGAAGACTAACGATAAAGGATTTTGAGTAAAAAAAAGAAGGTTGCAGATTGCAACCTTCTTCTTTCTTATTATATATTATTCTGGAAAAAACTATAAATCGCCGAATGCGACTTTTTCCGCCCCTACGAATATAGATTTTACCACAAAAATTTGATTAGTCAATAGGTTTTGTAAAAAATTTTCAAAAAATTTTAATTTTTATCAAAAATAATTTTTAAAAAGGCGGAAAGCAAGGGTAAAAGTTGGGTAAAAGCACGCAACCGACCTTAGCCCTTATTGACTTTAAGGTTTAAAAGACTTATAATTATATAAAAGAAAATTTGGCAGGAAAACTGCTTTTATAAAACGGAGGGCTATAAAATGGCTGATGAAGTATTACTTACTAAAGAAGGTAAAGAGGAATTAGAGAAAAGATTAGACTATCTTAAAGTTGAGAAGCGTGCGGAAATAACCGAAAGAATTAAGACCGCAAGAGAATTTGGCGACCTTTCTGAAAACGCCGAATACGATGCTGCTAAAAACGAACAAGCAATGATCGAGGGCGAAATTTTAGAAATCGAAGAAAAGTTAAAACACGCCGTTATCATTAAAGAAAGCAAAAAGGGCACCGTTTCATTAGGAAGCAAGGTTGACTTTGTTGAAGAAGGCTCTAACGAAGTTATGACATACGAAATCGTAGGAACGACCGAAGCAGACGTAGAACAAGGCAGAATCAGTAACGAATCTCCTATCGGCAACGCGTTACTCGGCAGAAAGGCTAACGACGTTGTTAACGTTTTAGCACCTGCTGGCTGGATAACCCTTATCATCAAAAAAGTATACTAATCTATTAACGACTTAAGGAAGAATTATGGAAGAAAAGAATTTAAACGCTTCCCCTGTGGAAGAACTTGATTTAAACGAAATATTAAGAATAAGGCGTGAAAAGTTGGACGCGTTAAAGAGCGCGGGCAAAAACCCTTATGAAAAAGTTAAATACGATAGGACGGCTTTTTCACAAGACATTAAGGACAACTACGCTGAATACGAAAACCAAACGGTAGGCATTGCAGGTAGACTTATTTCTAAAAGAATTATGGGAAAAGCGTCTTTTGCCGTTATTTTAGACGGAAAGGGCACTATTCAATCATACCTTTCAATCAACGATTTGGGTGACGAATACACCGCGTTTAAGGACTTTGATATCGGCGATATAATCGGCATACAAGGTTTTGTTTTCACAACGAGAACGGGGGAAATCTCCGTTCACGCAAAGAGTGTGGAACTCTTATCAAAATCACTTTTACCATTGCCCGAAAAATATCACGGATTAAAGGACGAAGACACGAGATACCGTCAAAGAGAAGTAGATTTAATTGCTAACCCCGAAGTTAAGCGCACTTTTGAAGCGCGTTCTAAGATAATGAAAGCGATAAGAAATTATCTTGACGGAGTTGGTTACTTAGAAGTAGACACCCCCGTTTTACAACCCCTTGAAATAGGCGCAGCGGCAAGACCATTCAAAACTCACCACAACGCGCTCGACATTGATATGTTCCTTCGTATAGAAACCGAACTTTACTTAAAAAGACTTATCGTAGGTGGTTTTGACAGGGTTTACGAAGTGGGCAGAATTTTCCGTAACGAAGGTATGGACCGTTCTCATAACCCAGAGTTTACCACGGTTGAAATGTATCAAGCGTATAGCGACTACTTCGATATGATGAATCTTATCGAAAACATGTATAAAACCATTACTCGTGAAGTTTGCGGATCAGACGTAATAAACTATCAAGGCGTAGAAATCGATATGGGCAAGCCTTGGGAAAGACTTACCATGGTAGAAGCCGTTAAGAAGTATGCAGGCGTAGATTACAACGATTGGGCTACCGACGAACAGGCAAGGGCAGTTGCAAAGCAAATGCACGTGGAAGTTGACGAAGGCGAAGAAGCCACCAAAGGTCACGTTCTAATTGCATTCTTCGACGCATTTGTAGAAGAAAAGCTTATCCAACCTACCATTATCTACGATTACCCCGTAGAAAACTCACCGCTTGCAAAGAGAAAGCCAACAAACCCTGCGTTTACCGAAAGATTTGAATACTTCATTTATGCAAGAGAAATGGGCAACGCGTTCTCCGAACTTAACGACCCAATCGACCAAAAGGAAAGATTTGTTAAGCAAGTAGAAGCAAAGCGCGCGAAAGGTGGAAACGATGCTAAGGTGGACGAAGATTTCGTTACCGCTTTAGAATACGGTATGCCTCCAACAGGCGGACTCGGATTTGGTGTGGACAGATTGGTTATGCTTTTAACCGATAGCGCGTCAATTAGAGATGTTATACTTTTCCCCACCATGAAACCCATTAAAAAATAATCAAGGCGATAAACCTTAAAGATGGATAACAAAATAACCAAAAGAAGATTCGTAGACTTTTTATCCTACGAATGGATATTCGTTATAATAGTGTGCGTTGTCGCAATCTTTGGCTGGAACTTAATTTATACAGTTGCCGAGCCACGCCTTTCTACTGGTCAAAAATTTAAGTTGATTTACGACGACGGCGTTTCCACTTCGTATATGCACAGCATAATAGAAGTGACTTATAACGCAGGCGACCAAAAATACGCTTATCTCGACCAACCTTACGGCGCGTTTAGTTACGACGTTATTAAGATGGAAACCGAAGGCATGTCTAACGGAATGGAAAACGAGTTGGGGCTTCGTTACGAAACCAAAGACGCAGACGTTTTGATTACTGACAGCTTGGCAAAGAAAACGTCTTCTAACCTAACGACTCGTAGGGTTAACAGCATAATCGAAACGTATAAAATGTGGTCTTTTAATAAAGCGGTAAAAGACGGCGACCTATACTTAGAAAAATTACTTAAAGACGACGTGGCAAAACATCAAGCAGGCGACCTTAACGAAAGTTATTCTTACGCTCAAATCGACCAAGCCAAGGTAAAATCTCTTTTCCTAAAAAGACAAGACGGGGATAATAGGTATCGCAAAGCCGAGCAGAAAAATCAAGGCATTAAGCAAGAATGCCAAAGAATAGAAATGCTTTGCCACGAGATAAGGTTTGCTAAGATGTTGCTTAGAGACCACCCCGAAGTCTTTTATACCTACACTATTGGCGAACAAGGTTATAACCAAGCGGTAGAATACGGCAAAGACCAAAACTTAATCGGTAAAAACAAACAAATTCTCGACCAAAACAAGCAAAAGAACTTGACTGAATACGGTGTGGAAAAACTTTCTTACGGTATCAACTTAGAAAAACTCACCAACGGTTATGAGTTTTCTTCGGGCGACTTTTTTACCGACGATTACGGCGAACATAAAAATCTCGTGATGCTATCTTTTGACTTTATTAGCGAGCAACCGCATTTGCAGTTTGAAAGTTTATCTTTTATGTGCACGGTAGTCCGTCTTTGCAGTTATATTGTATAAGGTGAAATTATGAAAGGAAAATTCGTTACTTTTGAAGGTTGTGAAGGGGTTGGCAAGTCCAAGCAAATTCACCTTTTAGAAGAATACTTAAAAGCAAACGGAATTAAATATTTTCTAACGAGAGAGCCGGGTGGCACTCCCGTTTCCGAACAAATAAGAAAGGTTATTTTAGACGGCTCTAATACGTCTATGACCGACGAGTGTGAAGCAATGCTTTACGCTTCTGCAAGAATACAGTTGTTAAAAGAAGAAATCAAACCGAGATTAGAACGCGGGGAACTCGTTTTATGCGATAGATATATAGACTCGTCTTTTGCATACCAAGCGTTCGCAAGGGGGCTTGGCGAAGAGTTTGTAGCAAACATAAACTCGTTCGCTATTCAAAACTTTGAACCCGACTGCACACTCTTTTTAAACCTTTCCCCAAAGGAAGCGTTTAAGAGAAAGGGCGGAGTGGACAAGAACGATAGATTAGAACTATCCGGCTTTGATTTTCACGAAAGAGTGTATAAAGGCTACCTAACACTTGCAGAGAAAAACCCCCACCGCATAGTTAGTATTGATGCAAGCGGTTCAAAAGAACAAACGCACGCAAAGATAATTAGCGCCCTTAAAGATAAAGGAATTATATGATAGATTTAAGTTCTCTCGTCAAAAGCACAAACGCTTATAAAATAGTCAAAAGCGATAAAGAGCGTGGCAGACTTTCGCACGCTTACCTTATCGTTTGCGCTGACGGAGACAATCTTGAAGGCTATTTAAAAGAATTTGCAAAATTATTCTTTTGTAAAAATGAAGGTTGCGGAGAGTGTAGAGAGTGTAAATTAATCGACCAAAAGATATACGCGGACGCACTTTTCTTGCCGAGAGAAGGCGAAAGTATATCGGCTGACGATATAACGGCACTCGTTCAAGACACCTTTGTAAAACCACTCGAAAGCGATAAAAAACTCTACGTTTTGTCAAACGCAGAGAGCATGAATGCCGTTTCGCAAAACAAACTACTAAAAACACTTGAAGAACCGCCCAAAAACGTGCATATTTTAATAGGCGCAACAGGTGAGTATTCGTTGCTTTCCACCGTTAAATCAAGGGTTAGAAAGTTAGAAATCCCACCTTTTTCAGCAAACGCGCTCTTTAACGCGCTTAAAGACGAGTGCCAAGATAGCGAAAAACTTAAAGGCGCTATCGCTTGCTCTGACGGAACTTTGGGAAAAACGCTCGCGCTTTACAAAGACGAGAGCTTAATGAGTGTCATGGCGTTTGTAGAAGATATGTTTATCAATATGCAGTCGAGCAGTCAAGTGTTAGAGTATTCTTATAAATTTAGCTTAGTCAAGTGCGAAATAGAAGAATTTTTATCGGTAACCGAACTTTTTGCAAGGGATATGCTCGTTTATATCTCGGGCGCAAAAGAGTTGGTTTTTAGCAAAAAAGAGATACAAAATTTATCGAGCGCCAAAGGGTTTACCCGCGGTGCGCTCATTGGTATTTTACAAGCAGTAGTGGACGCGAGAAAGCGATTAGACGCAAACTCAGGCAAAAATATGGTTTTAGAATGGCTACTGTTTAAGATATTGGAGGAAAAATTCAAATGGCAAAAATTATAGGCGTAAAATTCAAGGATAATTCCAAAGTATATTATTTTTCGCCAGCAAACGATAAAGATCATTATCCCCAAGGCTCAGGGGTAATAGTTGAAACGGCAAAGGGCGCAGAATACGGCAAGGTTGTTTTTGACGTTAGAGAAATTAGCGACGATAAACTTACCCACGCTCTTAAACCCGTTATAAGAAAGGCAACCCCAAAGGACGAAAAGAGTATAGAAGAAAACGAAAAGAAGATTCCCGAAACCATGAAGTTCGCAGAAGAGCAGATTGCAGAGATGAAACTCGACATGAAACTTATCAGTTGCGAATATTCGTTTGACGGCAAGAAACTTGTTTTCTTTTTCACGGCGGACAAGAGAGTTGATTTTAGAGAACTCGTAAAAGTATTTGCATCTAAATTCCACACGAGGATTGAACTTCGTCAAGTGGGCATAAGAGACGAAACAAAAATACTCGGCGGAATCGCGCCTTGCGGAAGAACGTGTTGTTGCGCAGGCACTATCAACGAGTTTGGAAAGGTTACCATTAAAATGGCGAAAAACCAAGGCTTACACCTTAACCCAAGCAAGATAAGCGGACTTTGCGGAAGACTTATGTGTTGTTTAGAATACGAAAACGATTACTACGCAGAAGTTTATCCCAAAATGCCCAAGGTTGGCGGAACGGTTGGCACTCCCGAAGGAAACGGCATAGTAGTTTCAAACGATATGCTAAAACTTATTTCTAAAGTTAAAATTCAAAAGCCTGACGGTGGCGAAGTTTATAAAGATTTCCCCGTAGACGACCTTCAATTTAAGCGTGCTAAACCCGAAAAGGACGCTGACGACGATAATCAGGAATTATCTGACGATAAAATTTTAGAATAATGTTGACAAATCTAAAAAGTTGTTCTAAAATAGTAAAAGAGAATTTTTTTAGGAGGCTATTCCAATGGCTTATAAAATTAGTGATGCTTGTATTTCATGTGGCGCTTGTGCAGACACTTGTCCTACCGGTGCTATTAGCGAAGGCGAAACCCAATTCGTAATTGATGCAGATGTTTGCGTTAGCTGTGGCGCTTGTGCTGGCGGTTGCCCCGTAGAAGCAATTTCCGAAGAATAATTCAGAAATAAAAGCATTAAGGCACGAAAGAATTTTCGTGCCTTACTTTTTACTATTTAAGTTATGATTAAAGCAGAACTACTTTCTCCCAGCGGAATAAAAGTTTATCAAGACGACGAGGGTTATTGTTTTACTTCGGACGCCCTTTTGCTATCCCGTTTTGCAACCGTAAAAAAGGGGGATAATATCGCAGACTTTTGTTCGGGGAGTGGAGTAATTGCCTTTAATATTTACGACCAGTATAAAGACTTAATAAAGAGCGCAACGCTTTTTGAAATGCAACAGCCGTTATACGATTTATCACTTTTGTCTATAAAAGAAAACGGCTTGGAAGAAAAGTTTACTGCTATTAATGTAAAAGTTCAAGATATAGACGCTTGTTTTAACGAAAGGTTTTCGCTAATCACTTGCAACCCGCCTTATATGAAAGCAGACGGCGGAGAAAATAAATTTAACCCCCAAATAGCAATTTGCAGGGCAGAACTTTATCTTGAGTTGGAAGAACTTATAAAAGCCGTTTCAAAGTGTTTAAAATTTGGCGGTAGGTTTGCCATGGTGCATAGGGCGGAAAGACTTACCGATACTTTTGCGCTTATGCGTAAATTCAATATCGAACCTAAAAGGCTTCAACTCGTTCAAGCAAAAGGCAAAGCCCCATACCTATTTATGGTAGAAGGTGTTAAAGGCGGAAAGAGTGGTCTTAAAGTTTTACCAAATTTAGATAATTAAGGAGAGTTTTATGTTGTATCTCGTAGCAACCCCAATAGGTAACCTTAAAGATATTTCTTTAAGGGCTTTGGAAGTGCTTAAAAGCGTAGATGAAATCGCGTGCGAAGACACTAGGCATTCCTTAACCCTTCTTAAAGCATACGACATATCAAAACCGCTTTTTTCCTATCATAAGTTTAACGAAAGGGAAAGCGGACAAAAACTTATTGAAAAACTAAAAAGTGGAAAAAACATCGCGCTCATCACCGATGCTGGTATGCCGGTGGTGTCAGACCCAGGCAATATTTTAGTTAATATGCTCATTGAAAACGACTTAGAATATACCGTAATTCCAGGCGCATGCGCATTCGTAAGCGCGCTTGCTTTAAGCGGAATGGACGCAAGTAAGTTTTGTTTTTTGGGCTTTTTACCGCAAAAGCAAGGGGAGAGAGTAGAGTTTTTGCAAAAATATAAAGACTTACAAGCAACCTTAATTTTCTATTCTGCTCCGCACGACGTTGTAAAGGACGTTCAAACGCTATTCTCCGTTTTGGGCGAAAGACAGGCGGTTGCCGTTAAAGAAATTACAAAATTGCACGAAAGAGTAGAGCGTTTTAACTTAAAAGACGGCTATCCGTCAGAGCCGAAAGGCGAATACGTTATATTAGTAGAAGGCGCGTCCCCCCAAGAAAAAAACAAGGACTTAACCGACTATGAACTTATTCAAAAGTATATAAACGAAGGCTTAGATAAAAAAAGCGCACTTAAAAAAGTGGCTAAGGAAAGAGATATTCCAAAATCAGAACTTTATAAATTAACTATCTAAAAAGTGGGTTTTTGCCCACTTTTTTGCTTGTTTTTCGCCAAAATCAACATAAGCAAAATTAAAAGGAAATTGCTGGTAAAAATTGTTAAAAAAAATTTTAAAAAAGCGGTGAAAAACGCTTGCAAAAATTTGTCGAAAAGTGTATATTATCCTTGTCGAAAGGAAAACCTTTCATGTATTAGCTCATCATTTTCCCCCTTATCATATATTATTCAGGAAGCAATGGCTCGTAGTCGTTGCTTTTTGAATTTTTTAAGGGATTATAAACTTCGCGTGGCATCGTTACTGATTCGCCAAAACAATCTCGATGACCAGGCGGTCTATCTCGTCTGTTTTGGCTCTCGAGCCTCCCCACGCTCGTTTCTAATCCCTTAAAACAAAGAATTGTCTTACTCGTTTCTAATCTCTTAAAACCAAGAATTGTCGTGCTCGTTTCTGAAAGGCTTAATCGCATGATGAGCCTTGTTCTACTCTCTTCTAAACTGTTTAAACATTATATATTTGCATTTATCTTGCAAAAGTTGGGGAAAAGTGGTATCATATTATAAGCGAAAACAAAAGGAGAGATTATTATGGGCGAAAAAGGTAAACTTGCCGAGCAAATTTTTGCTACGGGCAAAAACTGTTCTCAAACAGTAGTTTTAGCATTTAAAGACGAATTAGGACTTCCCGAAGACCTTATCAAGAAGATTTCTATTGGCTTTGGTGGTGGGTTTGGCCGTCAACGTGAAGTTTGTGGTGCCATTTCAGGAATGACTATGATTTTAAGTTATTTGCTATCTGACGGAGAAGACAAACTTGCAAATTATAAAATCATTCAAGAAGCGTGTGCAGAGTTCAAAAAAGAGTTTGGCACTATCATTTGCGCTGAACTTTTAGACGGTATTCCCGTTGATAAGTTACCAAAACCAGAAGAAAGGACAAAGGAATACTATGAAAAACGTCCTTGCTCGGAAATATGTGCAGTTGCTGCTGATATAACAAAAAAATTTCTTGACAAATATAAAAAGTAATAAAAAATCCCATCGCTTTGTCGATGGGATTTTTGTTATCGTAATAGTCTATCAATAAACGCGTGGTTTAAGTTTTTAGAGTCGAGCAAGATAAACACGTCCACGCTTCCAAAATCATAATCGGTAAATGAATCTGAAGACGTTTTTGCGCCAAAACTTAAATATGCTCTGATAAGCGGTGGTAAATTTCTCTTTATTTCCGCTTGATTTAGTTGGTCTTTGGGAATTAAAGACACTTGTTTTTCTTCTAAAGATTTAATTGCGTATTCGCCTGTTGAGTGAAAGTGCGCTAAATAGGAAAGTTCGCTTGCGAAAACGTTTTTATCAGTTCCAAAAAAACTTGCTTCGCCAATCATGAAACGGTAGTTTTTGTCTAATAAGTATTTTAAGACAAACTTAAACAAAAGCATAAGCACGATAGAGTTGCGATAATCTTTATGAATTACCGCGCGCGAAAGTTCGGCTATGCTTTCTCCGCTTGCTTTTAAGGCGGATATATCGAACTCGTCTTCACAAACGAAGCGTTCGCCTTTTGGCAACTGGTCGCTCGTTATAATTCTATAACACCCAACCACTTTTCCCGTTTGGTTGTCAATGCAAATAGCGTGCTTTGCGAAAGCGTCCGCAGGAGTAATATCAAGCTCGCTTTGAAGTTGCAGTTCGGGACGAAAATCTTTAAGCATGTGATGATATCTTAAAGAATAAGTCATTTGTTTTTCGTTGTCGTTTTCAGCAAATTTTACTATAAATCTTTCTTTTTCCATAATATCGCCTTCTTAAATATAGTTTAGCAATTAAAACCTTAAAAAGCAAGCGCTTTTCAATTTTTTTATAGTTATTGACAAACTGTCTCTGGCTGTGGTATTCTATACCAAAGGATTAAGGAAAGAGTTTATGAAAGTAATAGTTTCAACCGACACGTCTTGTATGATTAAAGACGGGTTGTTTAGTGATTACGAGATAAGTGTTTTTCCGCTAAACGTCGTAATCGACGGGGAAGAATACTTAGACGGCGTAACGATTAACCAAGAACAGTTAAGAGAGCAAATGCGCTCTGGCAAAGTAGTAAAAACCTCCACACCTCCATTAGGCATAATACAAGAATATTTTGAAAACTTGCTTGCAAAAGGGTATGACCATATAATTCACTTTACCATATCGAGCAAACTGTCTTCTATGTATTCGCTTTTTTCAAACGTTGCAAAGCAGAATTTTGAAGGCAAGGTAACGGTGGTAGATTCGTATCTTTTATCCGTTCCAATGCTCAACTACGTGTTTTTTGCATACGAACAAGTAAAACTTAATACCCCTGTCAAACAAATAGTAAGCGAGATAGAGAAATACAAGCTTTTATCTAACCTTGTGTTTATTCCTGAAAATTTAACCGCGTTAAAGCGTGGTGGAAGAATATCACCAGCCATTGCTCTTATAGGCAATACGTTGGGTATTAAACCCGTCATAATTTTTAAGGACGGGGCTTTGGAAAAGTCAGAAATGACGAGAAGGGCAAGAAAGTATTTTGCTGAAAAGATTGACGAGTTTTCAAAGGAATATCCTTTAACCGAATACGATTACTCAGTATTTTCTTTTGACGGTGAGCAAAGAGTTTTGGACGATATTTATAAGCACATGCAAAATGTTTTCCCCGATTATAAATTTATTCGCGGGTATCTCCCCGTAAACGTTTGCGCCCATTGTGGACCGGGCACGATAGGGATATCAGTAACCCCCAAGCTAAACGGAAAATCAATAACTGAATACGTTAATAAGTAAAAACAAAACCGCTACGTGTAATGCCGTAGCGGTTTTTTAATCGTTGTTTTACTTATTTATTTTCTTCGATGAACTTTGCGTTTAGTTTGTCTAATTCTTTTCTAAACGCCTTGGAAGAAAAGAGCGCGATGCCGGCAACGATAACTAACGCAATATCAATAAATACGTAAGTGTTATAAACTGCGCTAAACGCAAAGAAAGAAGAAGCTTCTGCATCCATAGCGTAAGCGCCGAAAGCAAACACACCCGAGATAGTGTGTGCAACGTATCTAAATATTCCCGTTAGTAACGCACTGATAGCAAACTTTAAGGGTTGTTTGTCGTTTAAAACGTTTAAGTCGGTAAGCATACCAGAGAGCGCAATTGTCGAGAAAGCGATAGGGTAGTCTAACAAGAACTGCGCAGGGTGAACGATGAACGGATCTTGAACGGCTTGTAAAATTCCGTAAATAAAGCCAACCAAAAGCCCTTTTTTCATGCCGTATACGTATGCGAAAATACATATAGGTAAGAAAGAAACCAAAGTTATAGAACCACCTTGAAGCCAAGCTGCTTCAAACTTAATGTATGAAAGGGTAAATGAAATAGCAAGACAAATTCCTGCAAGAGAAATACACTTTGTGTTAAAGGGCGATTTGTTTTTTCTGCCGATGATAAAGCAAAGAGCAACTAAAACCGCAACGAAAAGCCCAGCGCTAAGATAGAGAGCAACCGAGTTAAGTTTACCATAGTCCCCTGTGTAGTAACCGTCGCCAACAATGTTGTTTGAGTAGAAAACGTAAGTGAGAATAAGACTGACGATAACGGCACATCCGATAAGACCACCAAACACAAAACCTATAATCTTTGTGAGTTGTGGTTTTTTCTTTGCGGTAATAAAAAGCGCAACTCCGCCCAAAAGTCCTATGCAAAGGGTTATGAGAACGGGGATAAATACTAAGTTAATAATCTCTTTGTTAACCCAGTTTTCTTCTAAGTAAGCAAGGTCGTATTTTTTACTAATTTCAGCGACTAATAGAAGTATACCCATTACGAGCGAATAAAACAAGAGAGCAAAAAGTCCGTGCTTTGCGATTTTGTTTGAAACTTGTTTGTCAAACAAAAAAGCGATAAGCCACGTAACGAGAAGCGCGCCTATAAACCCTATGGTAAGCCATAGCGAAATAGGTTCAAGTTTATCAGAAAGATAAACGGTTGACAAAAGGTTAAAATTCATAAGTCCTCCTTTATTCGCTACGAAAAAAACGCACCCGATTGGGTGCGTTAAAATTCTTATCATTAGCATTTCCTTCAAGCATTACCTTGCGGATTCAATGGTATAATCTCAGCCGAAACGGCACCCATAGCGAATATTTAAATTTGTTGATATAAATTTATCACAAAATTTTTATTGCGTCAAGCGAATTTATGTGTTAAAATAAAAATCCGCACTCTAAGGGGGGATATATAATGAGTAAGTTTTTTGCATACCTTAACAGAATGAAATACATAAAACGCTGGTCGCTTATGCGTTCCATAAGAGAAGAAAATATTATGGAACACAGTCAGCAAGTGGCAGTTATCGCGCACGCGCTCGCGCTTATAAATAATAAAGTGTTCGGTGGAAACGTCGATGCGAATAAGGTCGTATTACTTGCGCAGTATCACGAAGTGGGCGAAGTAATAACGGGGGATTTACCAACCCCTATAAAATACTTTAACCCCGAAATCAAAACAGCTTATAAAGATTTGGAAAAAAATGCTTGTGAAAGAATAGTTGGGATGCTTCCCGAAGAATTTCAAGACGAATACGCAAAACTTATAATGCCCGATGAAAACTCTCTCGAATACAAACTTGTTAAGTGCGCGGACAGACTTTCGGCATACCTAAAATGCGTGGAAGAAGTAAAGGCAGGGAATTCAGAATTTAAGAAAGCAAAGACTACGATAGGTAACGAACTTAAAAAGTGTGGAGTAAAAGAAGTAGATTATTACTTAAAAGAGTTTGCTCCGGCGTTCGACCTTACCCTTGACGAACTTGATTAAAATTTGTGCAACATGCACAAAAATAAATGGCTATTTTATTTAAAATAACAGTTGTGTTTTTTGAAAAATAGTTGTATAATGTTAAAGTAAAAAAACGAGTCTTCGGGCTTTGGAGGAAAATATGGCAAGTTTAAACTTAAAAAACATCTACAAAGTTTATCCATCAGGCGTAACCGCCGTAACCGATTTTACTTTGGATATTGACGATAAGGAATTTATCGTATTCGTAGGACCTTCTGGTTGTGGTAAATCAACCACACTTCGTATGATTGCAGGTCTTGAAGAAATTTCAAGCGGTGAACTTTACATCGATGGTCAAATCGTAAACGCACGTGCACCTAAAGATAGAGATATCGCGATGGTTTTCCAAAACTACGCACTTTATCCACACATGACCGTTTATGACAACATGGCATTCGGTCTTAAACTCCGTAAGATGCCTAAGGCTGTTATCGACCAAAAGGTTAAAGAAACAGCTCGTATCCTTGGTATTGAAATGTATCTTTCAAGAAAACCAAAGGCACTTTCAGGTGGTCAACGTCAACGTGTTGCTTTAGGTCGTGCAATCGTTCGTGAACCTAAGGTATTCTTACTTGACGAACCTCTTTCAAACTTAGACGCAAAACTTCGTTCTCAAATGAGAACTGAAATTACCAAACTTCACAACCGTCTTGCAACCACTTTCATTTACGTTACTCACGACCAAGTTGAAGCAATGACCATGGGAACGAGAATCGTTGTTATGAAAGATGGCTTTATGCAACAAGTTGATACTCCTATGAATCTTTACGATCACCCTGTTAACCAATTCGTTGCAGGATTTATCGGAACTCCTCAAATGAACTTCTTTGCAGGCGAATTAGTTGGCAAGAAAAACGAAGTTTACGTTAAATTCGGCAAGGACAAGGTTCTTCTTCCAAAAGAAAAGGTTAACCTTATCGTAAATCTTGACAAGTATCTCAACACCGGCAGAGCAATTACTTTTGGTATTCGTCCTGAAGACATTCACGATGAACCCGCTTTAGTTGAAGCTGGAAAACTTCCTTGCATCAACATTAAAGTAGACGTTGTTGAAGCACTCGGCGCTGAAACCTTACTTTACTGCAAGACCGAATATGAAAACGCTAAAAACGCTAACGAAGTTTCTCTCGACGAAGACGTTAGTAACATGATTGCAAGAGTTGACTCTCGTTCAACCACCAAGGCTGGCGACATTATTAAAGTTGCTCTTGACGTAAATCATTGCCATATCTTCGACAAAGAAACTGAAACCACTATCCTTGCTCGTAGCGAAGAAAATAAAGAAGAAATCATCGCATTACAAGCAAAGAGAGAGGAAGAAGAAGCAGTTAAGGCAGCAGAAGAAGCTAAGAGACTTGCTGCTGAAGAAGAAAAAGCAAGAATTAAAATGGAAAAGAAATTATCTTTCTTCGGAAAAGGCAAAAAAGCAAAAGAAGAAGTAGTTGAAAATGCTGAAGAAGTTGTTGACGACGAAGCAGAAGAAAAGTAATTTTCTAAAATAAAACAAATTCACCCGACAGTTTATGTCGGGTGTTTTTTATTAGTCGATGTGCCAGAGCCTTTGCTTGAAAACCTAAACTGATAAAAATCGTTTATTGATAGTTATGGGCGCTATAAAAAGACTAACTTTTAATATTTATGGGTATTTTTATAAAAAATGCTATAATGTGTTGAAAAAATTGGTAAAAAAAGGTATAATAGTAAAGGTATTTTTATGAATGCGGAAATTTTATCCTTTATAAATGGAATAACCTTAAATACGGGCATATCCTTAGCGGTTGCGCGTCTTGACGGGGCAAGCATTTTGGGAGAGTGGGAAAGTGCAGAAATTCCCAAAGGACTACTAAGCGTTCCCAAGTTTGATTTAGAATCAAACAAAACGTATTTTACCTTTACTTACAAGAGCGTTCAATACGTTGCAAGGCTTAACGGCACGGGGGAACTTGAAAAGTCTTACGCTTTTTTAATTTCTCAACTTGCAAGCGCTTCTAAGTCGCAAGAAATGGATAAGCAAGAGTTTTTGCATGCGTTAGTGTTTAATGAAGTTGACGGGCAGAACAGTAAAAAGTTTATTAAAAAGTTTGCCCTTTCAGATAAACCTTGCTTTGCCATGCTTATAAGTGTTGATACTCAAAGACAAGATGACGTGATTGAGTTTTTAAATTCCTACGGCACGCAAGGTGATTTCGTTTTAGAAACGGACGATGATAAAATTGTTTTAGTAAAGACTTGTAACGAGGCTATTGACGACTACGTATCTTGCACAGATTACGCGGAGTTTTTGACTCGCTCGCTCTTTGAAGAAACGGGTATAAAAGCGCGTATCGGCGTGGGTGGAATAGTCGACGGGTTGGAAAAGATAAATCAGTCCTTTTCACAATCTCGCACGGCTCTTGATATGATGGACGTGCTTAAAACGGGCGGAGACGTGCATACTTATAAAGAATACTTCCTTATAAAAATGCTTGGCGATATGCCCAAAAACAAACTTAGCGGATACTTAAACGTTTTACTTGACGGCGACGCTAAGACTATATTAGACGACCAAGAACTTATGCAAACGGCAGAAGCCTTTCTTGACAACAACCTTAATATAAGCGAAACTTCAAGAAAGACCTTCCTTCACAGGAACACGCTTTCTTACCGTTTGGATAAAATAGAAAAAGCCACCGGACTTAATTTAAGAAAGTTTTCAGACGCGATAGGGTTTAGGCTTATAACCATATTATCAAAATTGACAAGGTAGTATATGAGAAGTAGTAAAAGCAGGCAATTAGCAGGGCCTACTAAAAAGAAAATCTTAATAACTCTCGGAATGATTTTAATCGTGTTAACGTCATTCTTCGGCGGATATTTTACCCAAATCGCACTGCGTGACGAAGGCGAAGCGGTGGTTGGCGATATGCTTCATATCATGGACCAAGTAGGCTTTGTTTACGATGCTGAAAAAGACGAATACGTTAAACTTGACGAAGATAAAATCGCTCAACTTATAGCGGGCAACTTTTTAGACGGGTATTCAGCCTATTATACCGAGGAAGAGTATCAAGCCATCGAAAAGCAAAAGGCGGGAAGTTACAGCGGTTTTGGTTTTAACATGTTAAATACCGACGCGACTTCACAAGAAACAGGGACGAACGTTTTAAATAGCGTAGTCTTAAATTCCCCAGCGTTTAACGTGGGTTTTAGGGCAGGCGACAAAATAACAAAAGCGCAAGTAGTAGACGGCGAAACCTATGCAATAACCAATGGAAAACAACTTTCTGATTTTTTTGACGTAACGGTTAAAGGTCAAGAAGTAGAGTTTACCGTTGAAAGAGGGGGCGAGGTTTTATCAGAACCACTCGTTTGCGCTAAAAACGATTACGTTCGCAGTTACGTAACCTATCAAGACGATGAAAATTACGCTTATTTTTCTCCACAAGTGGGCGAAAGAATGGTAGACGTTGGCGACGCTTACCAATCTATCGTAGTAAAAGACGGTGCTGAATACGCTAAGCCAGAGTTTAACGTAGATACCGACGGGGACGGAAGTGGCGATATAGCGTATATTTGTATAACTTCATTTAACGGCGACGTTGTAGAACAGTTTGGGGCAGCGCTTGAATACATGCAAGCGCGCGGTAGGGAAAGGCTTATCCTTGACTTATGCGACAACGGCGGTGGAAGCATGTCCCTTTTTAAAGAAGTAAGTTCTTATTTAATGAATAAAGAAAACTGCGTTATTGCAAAAGCGACTGAAAAACTTGACGGCAATGATGAAAATGGGTATTTTTCAGACGAATACCGCACGACTAACTACGTTTCCGGGCCAAACAATTTTAACGAAAACGTAATTCAAATAGCAGTTTTAGCAAACCGCAACACGGCTTCTGCTTCGGAGTGTTTGATAAACGCAATGAACTCTGCAAGCGATTCTCTTGGAACGACGGGAATTTATTCTAAGGATAATCTCGTTATAGTGGGAAGCCCTAACAACTATAAAAAAGACGATATTCCAGACGACCAAATTCAATACAGAACTTTCGGCAAAGGCATTATGCAAACGACGTATAAACTTACTTCGGGTGGAGCGCTTAAACTCACTACCGCTAAACTTTTAACGCCAAATGGAAAAGACTGTATTCATAATAAAGGCATTATAGCAAATGCAAGTAATGGGGTGGATAGTTACGCACAAGCCATTGCGCGCGCTATTCAAATTCTTACTCCAAACCAAGACTAAATAGTGGCAAAGTATTTGTTGAGCATATAAACTATATCCCTATCCGCTATTTCAGATATGGGCGAAAGAGCATAACCTTCTTCTATCGGTTTAGAAGAAGGTTTCTTTTTTCCTGAAATTTCTTCAAACAATTTTTCTATTTCAGGATCGTCTTCTTCTTGTTCTTGTTTGGTATTTTCGCTAAGCCCGCCAAGAAGTGCGGATAAGAGTTTTAAACCTTCTTCGCTACTAAATAGAGAAATTAAAAATTGAAGTATATCCACGATTCCCCCTAACATATTTTACACTTCACTACATACAATAATATGATTAAAAACATCAACAGGTGAGGTGATTTATGCAAGACAACGGCTCTTACAACCAATCGGGTGGATTAAACTTAGTGGAGTTAGTAACCGCGCTTTCCCAAAAGTTTGACGGCAAAAACCAAAACGAGCTTCTTAAAGCCGTTTATCAAGAAGCCGAAAAGGGCAAGCGAAACGGCACGCTTACCAACGCGCAGTTAGACGGTTTTGAAAGCATGCTATCCGCCGTCTTAGACGATAAAAAGCGCAAACTTTTACATAGGGTAGTTAAAGAACTTAAAAAGATTTAACCTTCTGCAAGTTTTCTAACTGCATTTAAAAAGTAATATATCTCCCTTGTGGAATTTTGCACCGATAGGCTTGCTCTGACCAAGCCGTTTTCGTGCGTTCCCAAAAACTTATGGGTAAGCGGAGCGCAATGCAAACCACCGCGAACGGCTATGTCGTATTCATAGTTAAGCGCGCTCGCCACGTCTTCACTCGGCATGTTTAATAAGTCAAACGCAACGATTCCCGAACGGTTTGCGAGCGAATAGCAACGCGCCTTTGGTATTGTGTTTAAGCCGTCTATGATTTTTTGAGTGCTTTCAATAAGGTGTTTTGAATAGTTTTCTAAATTATCTTTAATAATCCTAACCCCTTCGTATAAACTTGCGATAGCAGGTAGATTTAGCGTTCCCGACTCTAAACGTTCGGGATAGCACTCTGGCTGATTTAGATTAAAGGACTCGCTACCCGTTCCACCCATAATAAGTGGGGATATTTCCGTTTGCTCGTTAAAGATAAGCACACCGCTCCCCATAATTCCCATAAGCCCCTTGTGTCCGGCAAGGCATAGCATAGAAATATTTTGTCTATCAATATTTATGGGTAAATGACCACCGCCTTGCGCGCCGTCAACCAAGTATAAAAGGTTGTGGTTTTTACAAATCTTGCCTATTCTATCTATGGGGAAAGCCTTTCCCGTTACGTTAGAAACGGCAGTCGTAACGACCATATAGGTATTTTCCCTTATGGCGTTTTTGATGGCAAGTTCTAACGGGACGCTTAGCGACGGACTTATGACGTCAAGTTTAATAAGCCCTTGGTTTTTCAGAAAATATAAGGGGCGAAGCACGGAATTATGTTCAAAAGTGGTGGTGATGACGTGTCCGCCTTTTTTTAACGTGCCAAAAATAGCCACGTTTAAAGCCTCGGTGCAGTTTTTTGTAAACACAACGCGTTCGGGCGTTCCTCCAAAGAACTCGGATAAAATTTTTCTGCAATTAAAAACCATTTCCGCACCCGAAACGGAAAGCCTATGCCCACTTCTTCCAGGATTAGCAGAAAGATACCTAATAACGGTATTAGCCGTATCACTTACCGAGCGCGGTTTAAATCCGCCCGTTGCCGCGTTGTCAAAATAAATCATACAATCTTCCTTAACAAAATATCAGTTTAGTTAATACTATATATATAGGAATTAAACTTCCTTTATGCAAAGGAGAAAGGTTTTTATGGAGTATTTAGTAGTGGCGTTTAGGTCAAGAACGCACACGGTAAAATTTTGGGAATACTTGCAAAAAGCAGATATTAAGGGCGAGATTATAAACACCCCCAAAGAAGCGGGCGTTGGTTGTGGGCTTTCGGTTAAGGTAAGCGTTAATAAAGCGTATATGGTTAAGCGCGCTTTAAGTTTTACAAACCTTAACAGTTACGCAGGCAGTTTTTTAGTTAAGGTAGACAGAAACGGAAGAACTGTGCGAAACGCATTCTAACGCGCACTTTTTATACGCGTATTTTTTGACTTAAAAATACTTGTTAATTTGCCCCCTTTTGTGATAAGATATTATCAGAGTATGACAAAAACAAAAGCAAAACTGATAGTGGATATCCTTTCGGGGGTATTTACGGACAAGCCTGCGCTAAACTTTTCAACTCCCTACGAGTTGCTAATAGCGGTAATCTTGTCGGCACAATGCACCGATCAGCGAGTAAACGTAATAACCAAGGAACTTTTCAAGGAGTATAACACTCCCGAAAAAATGCTCACGCTTTCTCAAGAGAAGCTTGAAAAATACATTTTTTCTTGCGGACTTTATAAGAGCAAAGCGGAGCATATACTTTCTGCAAGTAAAGACATTTTGCAAAAGTTTAACGGACAAGTTCCCAATAATCTTGACGACTTGCGTTCGCTTGCAGGCGTTGGTAGAAAGACGGCAAACGTGGTATATAGCGTAGCCTTTAAGGGGGACGCCATAGCCGTTGATACGCACGTGTTTAGGGTGTCCAACAGAATAGGTTTAGTAAATGAAAAAACCGTTCTCGGCACAGAGAAAGGCTTGATGAAAATTTTAGATAAAAAGGACTGGTCAAGGTCGCATCACTATCTAATATATTTGGGCAGAAGTTTTTGCAAAGCGGGAAAACCCGACTGCGAGAATTGTCCTATAAAAGAGCATTGTAGTAAAAAGATAAAAAGGTGAAACATGTTTGTAGACAGAGCGTTAATAACCATAAAAGCAGGGGACGGAGGAAACGGCATAACGTCCTTTATTCACTATAAAGGAATAGTAGGCGGCGGTCCTGACGGTGGCGACGGGGCTAAGGGTGGCGACGTAATTTTCGTTGCGGATAAATCAAAGACAAGCCTTGCCGATTATTATTATAAAACTAAATACGTTGCAGAAAACGGTGGAAACGGCGGACCAAAAGAATGTTTTGGAAAGTCGGGTAAAGACGTTGTGTTGGGCGTTCCACTCGGAACGGTTATAAAGGATAGAGAAACGGGCAATATCATTGCCGATATGTTTTACGAAGGTCAAAAGGTAACCGTTTTAGTCGGTGGCGAAGGTGGAAAGGGCAACGCAAGATTTAAGAATGCAAGAAGACACGCCCCACACTTTTCTCAAACGGGCGAAAAGACCGAAAGCAAGCAAGTAATTTTAGAACTCAAAACTATAGCAGACGTAGGACTCGTAGGTTTTCCAAACGTAGGAAAGTCGACAATACTTTCAAAACTCACGAGAGCGCGCCCAAAGATAGCAAACTATCACTTTACCACGCTATCTCCCAACCTTGGCATATGCGATTACTACGATAATCCTTTCGTAATAGCAGATATCCCAGGTTTAATAGAAGGCGCAAGCGACGGTGCAGGACTTGGCATCGACTTTTTACGTCATATCGAAAGAACGAGAATGTTAGTTCACGTTGTTGATATTTCGGGGGTAGAAGGCAGAGACGCTTATGAAGACTACCTAAAAATAAACGCGGAACTAAAAAATTATAGCAAAGAACTTTCTAAATTAAAGCAAATAGTGGTTGCAAATAAAATAGACTCGTTTGATAGCGAAGACCGCTTAAAAGAGTTTAAGCAAAAGATAGGCAGAAAGCATAAGGTAGTTCCCGTATCAGCAATCACGGGCGAAGGCTTAGATACCTTAAAGGCAGAAATATATAAGGCAATAGAAAAACTCCCACCTGTTAAACCGTTGGAGTTTGAAGAATTTAAGTATGAAAAGCCTGATAAACTATATTATGAAATACTCAAGGAAGGCGAAACGTTCGTTATCGTTGGCACTTTGGTAGAAGTGCTTAAACGCAACGTCGTTATGACGGATATGCACTCTCTCGCATATATGCACAAAGTTCTTCGCGATAGGGGAATAATCAAGGAGCTTCGCGAAATGGGTGCAACCGAAAAGTCGACTATCGTTATCGGCGGAGAAGAATTTGAACTTCTCGATTAATTAAAGGAGAAAATATGTTAACTTCAAAAGAAAGAAGCAATTTGCGTTCACTTGCGCAAAAGATAGAACCAATAACCCAAGTAGGAAAATTTGGCGTAAACGACGCGCTTATTGAAAGTTTAGACAGCGCGATTGAAAAGCGCGAACTTATAAAAATTACCGTTTTAGAAAACTCAGGGCTTGTTCCAAAAGAAGCAGGCTTTGAAATAGCCGAACAGCTCAAAGCCGAGTTCGTATGCGCAACGGGTAGAAAACTCGTGTTCTACCGCAGAAGCAAAAACCCCAAAGTCGAACACATCGTTTTTTAATCATTAGTTTAACCAATAAAAACCTAAAACCAACACAAATTAGTGCGAGTTTTAGGTTTTTTATTTGGCTGTTTTATCGCGTATTTGTTTAAGTCAAGTCTTTTTGCGCAAAAAACAAAAAGCCAAAAGTGAAATATTTGCACATTAAATTTTATAAAAATGTGAAATATTTTCTCAAACACTTGCAAGTTTCAATGTGAAATGATATAATGCTACTGAGGTAAAAAATATGAAACTCAAAAAACTAAGATTAGAAAAAGGTCTTACGCAAGAAAAGGCATCACAATTATTGGGTGTTAGTAGAAGAACTTACGTAACTTATGAAAAAGATGAAAGTAAAATTTCACCAATAAAGCTGGAGTTTTTTTTGCATACCCTTGAAAAATATGGCATTATTGACGAAACTCATGGTGTTTTGACTTTAGATACTATAAAGGAAATTTGCGCTGACGTTTTAAAATTATATAACGTGGAATATGCCTATCTTTTCGGCTCTTATGCAAAAGGCAATGCTACCGAAGTTAGTGACGTAGATTTGCTTGTTTCGATGCCTATTAATGGACTTGCGTTTTATGAACTTATAGAAACGTTAAGAGAAAGGCTAAAAAAGAAAGTTGATTTGTTAGACATAGCACAGCTTAACAATAATCCAAAGCTTGTGCAAGAAATTTTACGAGACGGGGTAAAGATTTATGGATAACGTAAAAAACGATAGATATTATTTAAATAAAATGATTGCCGACCTTGAGTTTATGATTGAGCATACTAAAGGAAAGACTTCTGACGAAATTGAGGCAAATCCCTTGCTTATGGATTCAATTATGTTCCGTTTGGTGCAAATAGCAGAAAATGGCGAAAAATTAACAGGGGCTTTTAAGGAAGAACATAAAGAAGTTAAATGGAAAGCCATCAAGGGAATGAGAAATCGAATTGTCCACGATTATGGTTTTATAGATATGACCATTGTTTACGATACCATTACAAATTCTATTCCCGAACTATATAAGCAGTTGAAAGACTTGGTTTAGAAGACAAAAGAGAAAATGAAGATGGCTAAAAATATACAATCTGTAGAACCAAATATAGCAGACTTAGTAAATGGTTGGTTAAAATCATATAATTTAGATTA
>JAFVWA010000199.1 GCA_017501885.1 Clostridia bacterium
TACAGTATTATTAAATTCAGAAACTATTGGGCAATTTACTGGCATACCTATACTACCACCAGTATGTGTATGAGTAGAATGTATAAATAATGAATCTTTATCTATATCTAACTCTTTATTAATTAAGTCTTTAGCTTTATTAATAAATTCTTTATATAATCCACAAGTATCAACTGATAATAAAAATACTCTTTTGCCATTTTTTTCAATTACTATAGTATTTATTTCTAATTCATCCAGTATTCCTGTTGCTTTTCTTTCAATAAAATATCCCCACATATCTATTCCTAGTGGAGGAGTTATATTTACTCTAGAAAAACCGGCTTTTACGTCGTAATCCATAAGTTTACTCCTAAAAAATTTTATGTATTTTTATTAGTTTTTTAGTTATAATACTAATTCCTTAAATCGTCAAGAAGTTTTAACCCTTCTTCAATAATAATTTCGGCAACACCTGACTTGAATAAATAGGCTTGAGATTCATAGCCACCTTCATCAAAAGAATCCTTCATAGGAAAATAACCTTCGTCACCATTAGTCAAACAACATGGACAAATCATATCATAATTTTTAGATTCTTTTATTCCAAGACCGATACCACAGAAAGGTTCGCCGGGAATTCCAACTAACGCTACTTTACCAATAGTAATAACGCTTAATAATAAAGGAAAAGAATCAGGCCCATGTTCAAGTTGAATTTTTCTTGAAGCGCCTGCAACCATGGTAGTAAGATACATTCCTTTATATGGAAGTTCGCTATCCCTTCCCTCATCATGCATTTTTTTAATGTAATATGCTTCTTCCATTTCATCAGGATTTGGCATGTTAGAAGGAATACTAATAAACTTCTGAGTATATTTAATATTATCAACGTCAACGTATTCTACTTTATCATAAACTTGCATAGCAGAAGCTGCCATTACGTTTCCAATATGTCTAGAGTGACCGTAACCTCTTGAAACGTCGTCAAAATCATTAAACATATCGTTAAAATCACCACCCTTAGGTGCAACGTTAACGTGATTTATATCCCCTTCAGCCCCATTAAATAAAAGGCATTTTGTTTCGTCAAAGGTTTTCTCAAAAATTCTTCTAGTAAAACCAGGCCAATCAGCAGAGATTTTATTTCCACCAATACAATCAGGGTGATTTCCAAAATTAATTAATACAATATTGTCTCCACATTCACGATTAAATCTTAAAACGTTAACAGATTCGTCCATTAACCCAGCACTTTTAACAATATCAGGATTATTAACCCCGGGGTTAGTCTTAAAACTTCCGTCTTTCATTAAATAGCGTCTATTAAAAGCGACTTTTTTTGCTTGGCTTACTGCATAGCCCATTTTCGCAGGCTTTAAATCTTCAACTGCCATTTTTGCTGAATCAACGAGTTTTCTTAATAGCATATCGTTATATTCTTTTTCAATGTCAGTTAAAGTATTATCAAAACCGGCTCTTGGACCAGTATGAATATGCGTAGAGTGAATAAAAATTGATTCAGGTGGAAGATTTAATTCTTTTGCAATATTTAACTTAGCTTTTGTAACGTATTTAGTAGAAAAAGCTATAGTATCTACTGCAAGTAATACCACGAATTATCATTTTTGTTTATTGCAATACAGTTTATTTCTAATTCATCTAAAACTCCGTCGGCAATTCTTTTAATATAATAACCTGAAACGTTAATTCCAAGTGGTGGAGTAATATTTACTCTAGA